>JAFBAD010000033.1 GCA_019247975.1 Acidimicrobiia bacterium | reverse complement strand
GTGGTGAGGGTCAGCTGCTTCTCCGGGGTGTCCCGGATCACGAACCAGTAGAAGGCACCGGCCCCGATCAGCACGACGATGACGACGCCGATGACGATCTTCTTGATCATGTGGTCTGCACCTCTGGTCGGTCCTCCTGGTGTTCGGCCGTGATGCGAGCCGAGGCCCGTCGCCACGCGCCGACGGTGCCGATGGCCACCGCGGTGAGGCCCATGACGGATCCGAGTACGACGAGGACGCCTGCGGGGATTGCACGGCGCTCGACCCGTTCGCTGCACGGGCTGTCGACCGCACGGTGCCGGGCGGCCGGGCTGAGCGTCACGACGCGGTTGTCGATCAGCACCCGGCCGGTCGCGTCGGGCAGGCGATCGAGCTGCCCGGACACGAGGAAGGTGAGCGGTGCCCCGCACTGCTGGACGCCGGGGTTCCGCACCGGGACCAGCACGATCACGGCGCCGACCGTGATGAGGACGACCGCGATCCAGCCGAGGATCCCGGTGGCGCGCCACACAGGTTGCGATGTCACGGCAACCGCGCTCGCAACCACTCGACGATGATCTCGGTCGCAGCTGTGCGGTGGCCGTGGAGGTAGTGCGGGGCACCTGAGAGCTCGATGGCGGTGCGGTCCTCGGCCGCCGCCGCCTCGACTGCGGCTCGCGCCTGGCTCAGGCGGATCTCGGTGTCGGCGGTCGGGTGGATCAGGAGCGTGGGCACCGTGACCGAGGCAAGCGACCCGGCGAGCGTCGCGTGCGAGCTGAGCCCGGACCAGGTCGAGAGCCAACCGCGCGCCGTCATCACCCGTGCCAACCCGCCGTAGCCGTAGTTGGCGTCGAGCGGATCGGGCGCCGCGAAGATCGATCCGAGCGGTCGGTCGTCCGGCTCGATCGTGGGGTCGAGGTGCGCCGGGTCGGCCAGCGTCCGGTAGATCGTCAGGTAGCGGCCGTGCACCGCGCGGCGGCGCAGCGCGTTCGCCTCCCGAGAGGCCCGATCGAGGCCGGCGAGCGCGGCGCGCGCCACGGTCCGGTCCTCGAGCGCGGCGCGAGCGGTCGCGTCGATGCGGTCCACGCGCTCGCGCTGCGCGGTGCGGTAGCGGGCCAGCCAGTCGCGGTCGTACGAGGCCGGCTCGGGCCACGGCCGCCAACCGTTGCCGGGGTCGTACATGTCGAGCGCCGGATCGACCGAGAAGGGATCGGCCTCGTCGGTGACCGACGGGTCGATGACCTGCAGCATGAAGATGCCCTCACCCGGGTGTGCGGCCAGCGCGATGAACGCGTCGCCGAGCGGGCGGCCGCTCGCGACCGCGGTGGCCTGGGCGAGCGCCATGAGCGAACCGCCGCCGCTGTTGCCGAGCAGGACGACGGCTTCGGCGCCGCGCCGGCGCACCTCCGCGACCGCCGTCTCGATGTCGACGACGCAGCGCTCGTGCACGCAGTCGATGTCGTTGTTGACGTAGCGGGTGGCGAAGCCGAGCACGGCGTAGCCGGCTGCCGCGAGTAGCGGGCAGAGGTAGTGGACGCTGAAGTCGGCCCGGGGGTGGGTGAGCACGACCGCCGTGCGCCAGACCTCGTCAGGGGGCGTCCAGAGGATCCCGCGGACGACGGCGCCGTCGGGCGAGACGAGGGTGACCGCCTCCCGGTGGGGCGGGTCGGCCGGGTCGTCCGCCGGGTCCGGCCAGTACCCGAGGAACGGGCGGACCGGCGCAGCGGTCAATCGGCGCCCGTCACCGCAGGGGTCCGGCCCCGGTGGAACTGCGGTTCGGGCATCGCCTCGAGCTCGGGCGCATCGGACTCGACCGCGCGCAGCGCAGCCGCCCGGTCCTCGTCGTTCAAGGCCCGGGTGTCGGTGCACCACTCGACGAGGATGCCGTTCGGGTCGTTGGTGTAGATGGAGCGGCAGAAGCCGTGGTCGATCTCGACCACGTCGATGCCCATGTCGAGCCAGTGCTCGCGCTGGGCCTCGAGCGCGGCGGCGTCGGGCGCGTCGAACGCGATGTGGTTGACCCACGCCGGCAGGCCGAGGCCTTCGGAGATGCGCGTGTCGAAGGCGGTGAACCGCTCGTCGTGCAGATCCCAGAACGCGATGAGACCGTCGCCGCCGGTGTCGTAGAAGACGTGCTTCGCCCAGCCGCCGGGGCCGTCGGTCGGGCCGACCACCGCCTTCACGAGCGTGAAGCCCATCGCCTCGGTGTAGAAGCGGTGGGTCGCGGCCAGGTCCCGGGTGGCCAAGGCCACGTGGTGGTACGCCATGATCAAGATCGTGCCACGAACCGGACGCGACACGACCCCGCCGGAAGGGGGGTCCTGCCCGGCGGGGTCGCGCGCTGCCGAGGGTTGTGAGCGCTGCCGCACGACCAGCACCCTGGACAGATACTGGTGATGATGCAGATGGAGGGAGTCGGCAGCCCTCGTGGCCCTCTGTGTGCGGTCGGAGGGGCGATGGAACCTCCGCTCGCCCCGATCCATCGGAACGACCGGGCGGTGCTTGAGGGTATTTCCTACTCTCGGCGGTCAAAATCTCACTTTGTGTGGCAGAGGTGACGTTCGCTGAAGGAACCGGCCTCCTCGGCGGCGCCGACCTGCTGGTCTGGATCGTGCTGGCCATCGGGGCCGCGCTGCTGGTCGGCAACCTGCTCGCGATCTTCCGCCCGCCCGAGCGCCCCAAGGGCGAGGACCTCGAGCGGGCGCCGGTGGCCCGCTCGGTGGTGATGGCGGCCATCGGGGCGGTCGCTGCCCTCTGGGCGCTCGCCAGCCTGCTGTCCTGACGCGCAACCGCCGGACCCGTGGGGGCCCGGCGGTCGCCGTGGTGTGGTCAGTTGGTCCGTTGCCTTCGACGGCGGTGCGCCTGGTGGCGCCGGTGCCGGCGGTCGGCGTCCATGCGAAGGGCCCGATGGCGGTCTTCGACGTAGGAGCGGGCCAGGTCGGTGTTGGTGGTGAACACAGCATCCTCCGATGCAGGTCGGCCCTCGCCTCCGCGCCGCGCGGGCGCGCGGCGGACAGACGGATCAGGCGAGGGAGGGGTGGCGGGTGGCCCGTTACCCGAAGCAGCCGCGGGCGGCGAGGGGCACGAGGCGATCCGGCGTGACTGCGGTCTTCAGCATCGTGTCCTCCTCTCGTCGCTCGTGATCGGCCCGGTGGGTCTAGCCGACGCTCGGCAACCGACGGAAGCGAATTACGCGGGTTCCCACCCGGGAGGGGCGAGCTCGAAGCCCTCGAACCGGAAGGCCGGAGCGACCGTGCACCCGACGAGGGTGAACTCGCCGGTCGTCACCGCGGCCTGCCAGGCGCCGGCGGGCACGGTGGCCTGTGGCCGCTGACCCGCGGACAGATCGGTCCCGAGCACGAGCGTCGTCCTCGTCGTCGCGTCGGCGCCCGCGCCGACGATGGACAGCTCGAGCGGGGCGCCCGCGTAGTGGTGCCAGGTCTCGGCGGCATCGACGCGGTGCCAGTGCGATCGCTCACCCGTTCGCAGCAGGAAGTAGATCGCGGTGCCTGCGCCCCGAGGCGCTGCGTCGTCGCGCCACGTCTCGGCGAACCAGCCGCCCTCGGGGTGCGGCTGCAGCCCGAGGACGTCGATGATCTCGTCGGCATGCACGTCCGAAGCGTCGCGCTACGGTCCGACCGCCACGGTCAGGGGGCCCAATGGATTCGCTGCGCACGCCGGACGATCGCTTCGAGGGGCTCACCGGCTACGACTTCTCGCCCCGCTACGTCGAGGTCGCGGACGATGACGGCGGACGCCTGCGCGTGCACTTCATCGACGAAGGACCGAGCGAGGGCGAGGTGGTCCTCTGCATGCACGGTGAGCCGTCGTGGAGCTACCTCTACCGCCACATGGTGCCGCTGCTCACCGGCGCCGGGCTGCGGGTCGTGGCGCCCGACCTCGTGGGCTTCGGTCGCTCCGACAAGCCGGCGGACCGCAACGACTACACGTACGCCCGCCACGTCGAGTGGATGCGGGCCGCGCTGTTCGACGAGATCGGCCTCGACCGGGTGACCCTGGTCTGCCAGGACTGGGGTGGGCTCATCGGCCTGCGGCTCGTGGGTGAGCACCCGGACCGGTTCGCCCGGGTCGTCGCGGCGAACACGTTCCTGCCGACCGGTGATCGTGATCCGGGCGAGGCCTTCCTCGGGTGGCAGAGGTTCTCCCAGGAGGTCGAGACGTTCCCGGTCGGGTGGATCGTCAACAGCGCGTGCACGACCGACCTCACCGACGACGTCGTCGCCGGCTACGACGCACCGTTCCCCGACGAGTCCTACAAGGAAGGCTGCCGGCAGTTCCCGGTGCTGGTCCCGACGAGGCCCGACGATCCGGCGAGCGAGGCCAACCGGGCGGCGTGGGAGAACCTGAAGCGCTTCGACCGGCCGTTCCTCTGCGCGTTCAGCGACCAGGATCCGATCACCGGCGGCGCCGACCGCCCGCTGCGTGAGGAGGTGGCCGGCTGCGCGGGCCAGCCCCACACCACGATCGAGGGGGGTGGGCACTTCCTCCAGGAGGACCGCGGGCCGGAGCTGGCCCGCGTCGTCATCGACTTCGTGCAGCAGCGCCCGGTGTAGGCGGCGCGCCCGCAGCGGCGCGCGCCTTGCGGCTGGCCCGCCAGACGAGTCCGCCGACGACCCCCACGCCCGCGACGATGACCCCGAGGAGCGCGAGCTGCTCCCAGCCTCCGGGGTCCCCGGGTCCCTCTGGGGCGACGCCGTCCTCCGGGCGCCGGATGATCCTCGGTTGCGTGGTGGCGGTCTCGGCCTTGGTGAGCTTGTTGCCGCTGCCGTCGTCGGGATAGAGCGCGACGAAGACGGCGATGAGGATCACGATGACCGTGGTCATCAGCAGCGCCGCGGGCCAGAGCTTCGGCGCAGCCTCTTCGCGGTCGACGCTGGGGGCGGGGGGACGGGTCTGCGGCGAGGTCGTGCGCTCAGCGTACGAGCCGGCTCACCGGTGACGGGATTCGTGGTCGAGGAGGAGGCGCTTGACCTCCAGGCCGCCGCCGAAGCCGGCGAGCGAGCCGTCGGTGCCGACCACGCGGTGGCAGGGCAGCACGATCGGCACGGGGTTGGCACCGTTGGCCGCGCCGATGGCCCGGGCCCTGCGGACGTTGCCCTGGCGCACGGCGAGGTCGCCATAGGTGGTGGTCGTGCCGTAGGGGATCGCAGCGAGCGAGGCCCAGTGGCGGAGCTGGAACGGGGTGCCCACGAGGTCGAGCGGGACGTCGAAGCGCCGCAGCCGGCCGCCGAAGTAGTCGGTCAGCTCCTCCGCCGCCTGGTCGAGCACGGGTGCCGTGCGGGCGGGGACCACCGTCGGCGGGCTGCCGGGCCAGCGGATCTCGCGCAGCCCGGCGTCGGTGGCGACGAGGGTGAGCGTCCCGATCGGCGTGTCGACGGTGGTCGCGCGGAGCTCGTCCATCAGTGGAGCGAGCTCCACAGGTGGAGCGTCGCGTACGAGCGCCACGGCGCCCAGCGGGTCGCGTGGGCGGTCGCGGCACGGGCGTCGGCGGGCAGGCCGAGCTCCTCGAGCGCGTGGCGGACGCCGAGATCGCCGGCCAGGAAGACGTCGGGGTCGCGGAGCGCTCGCATGGCGAGGTAGTCGGCGGTCCATGGTCCGATGCCTGGCAGCGCGAGCAGGTGGGCGCGGGTCCGGTCCCGGTCGGCGCCCGCGTCGAGGTCGATCTCACCGCGCGCGACGGCTGCCGCGACGGTGGCGATGGATCGGCCGCGCGCCCGGGGCATCGGGAACGACGCGGGGTCGGCGCCGCCCAGCGCGGCGGCGGTCGGGAAGACGTGGGTCAGGGAGCCGACCGGCTCGGGGAGGGGTTGGCCCAGGGCCTGGGTGATCCGGGCCGCGACGGTGCGCGCCCCGGCGACCGAGACCTGCTGGCCGATGATCGCCCGCGTGGCGAGCTCGTGGCCGGCGGCAGAGCCGGGAACCCGCAGCCCGGGTCGCTTGCGCACCAGCGGCGCGAGCGCCTCGTCCTGCTCGAGGATCTCGTCCACTGCGGCCGGGTCGGCGTCGAGGTCGAGCAGGCGCCGCGCGCGGGTCACCGCCAGCTGCAGGTCGCGCCAGTCGTGGAGCCGCAGGGTCGCGTCGATGTGGGTCCCGGCGGCGACGACGTGGATCGTGCCCGGACCGCCCGGCAGGTCCAGCGTCCTCGCGTAGACGCCGTCCACGACCTCTTCGACCCCGGGGACCGCGCGCAGGGCGAGGAAGGCCAGGAGCTCCTCGCCGGCGAACGGCTCGCGGCGAGCGAGCCGCAGCGTGAGCGTCCCCACATCGGGCGCCGGCTCGCTCCGCCGGGCCTGGCGGAGCTGGGTGGGGGTCGCCGCGAAGACCGCGCGGACGGTGTCGTTGAACTGCCGGAGGCTCCCGAAGCCGGCGCCGAAGGCTACGTCCCCGAACGGCAGGTCCGTGGTCTCGATGAGCACGCGTGCCGTCTGGGCCCGCTGCGCGCGGGCCAGAGCCAGCGGCCCGGCGCCGACCTCGGCGACGAGCAGCCGGTCGAGGTGCCGCGTGCTGTAGCCGAGCCGGCCGGCGAGACCGGTCACGCCTTCGCGGTCGACGACGCCGTCCGCGATGAGGCGCATGGCGCGGGCGACGACATCGCCGCGGACGTTCCACTCGGGTGAGCCCGGGGCGGCATCCGGGCGGCACCGCTTGCACGCTCGGAACCCACCGGCCTGGGCGGCGGCTGCGGTGGGGAAGAAGCGCACGTTCTCGCGCCTGGCCTTGCGAGCCGGGCAGCTGGGCCGGCAGTAGACGCCGGTGCTCGTCACCGCCACGATGAACCAACCGTCGAAGCGTGGGTCACGGCTCGACGCGATCCGGTAGCGCCGCTCCGCGTCCTCGATCACGGGCCCAGCATGGCGCCCGGCGTCCCGGTCGGACTGGCGGGATTCGGACACCCCAGTCCACTTCGCCGAACCGTAGGATCGCCGGATCGGACCGCAGGCTTCGGCGACCCTCCTGGAGCGCGTCGACGCGCTGGGGCCGGTCGCCGATGCGCGGGCCGCCGAGACGGAACGGCTGCGGCGGCTGCCCGACGACGTCGCCGCGGGCGTCGTGGAGACCGGTCTCCCGCGCGCGCTGGTGCCGGCGGGCTACGGCGGTGGCGAGCACCGCCTGCAGGACGTCCTCGGCGCGATCGCGGCGCTCGCCTTCCACGACGGCTCGGCCGCGTGGTGCGCCATGATCGCCGCCACCACCGGGCTCACCGCGGCGCGCCTCCCGGCCGAGTGGGCCGAGCGCATCTACGGCGACCCGGCCGCGGTCACGGGCGGGTTCGCCATGCCGTCGACGACGGCGGAAGCGGTCGACGGCGGCGTGCTCGTCACCGGCCGGTGGCCCTGGGGTTCGGGCACGTACCACTGCACCTGGATCGGCGGTGGGTGCCTGCTCGGCGACGGCCCCAGCGCGCCGTTCGTGTTCTTCGAGCGCGACCAGGTCCGCCTGCTCGACACGTGGCACGTGTCCGGGCTGCGCGGGTCGGGCAGCACCGACTACGAGGTCGAGCGGGCCTTCGTGCCGAGCGGGAGGTGGGCCGATCTCCGTGACCCGCCGCGGGTCGACGGACCGCTGTACCGGTTCCCCTTCATGGGCGCGCTGGCGCTGGGCGTCTGCTCCGTCACCGTCGGCCTGGCCCGGCGGGCGCAGCACGAGCTCGTCGAGCTGGCCGGCGGCAAGCGTCCGGCCGGCAGCGCCCGGACCCTGGCCGAGCGGCCGACGGTGCAGGCTGCGGTGGCCCGGGCCGAAGCGGGTTGGCGGTCGGCGTGGGCGTTCGTCGGGGAGGTGGTCGCCGAGGCGTGGGACGCGGCATCGGAGGGCGAGCCGCTCGGCGACGAGCACAAGCGGTTGATCCGCCTGGCGGCCACCAACGTCACGTGGAGCAGCGCCGAGGCGGTCGACCTGATGTACAACGCCGGTGGTGGGTCGTCGATCCACGAAGCGAGCGCCCTGCAGCGCGTCTTCCGCGACATCCACGTCGCCACCCAGCACGGGATGGTGGCGGAGCGCACCTACGAACCCGTCGGCCGCATGGCCCTCGGCTTGCCCACCGACACCGCGCTGCTGTGACCGAGCTGAGCCCGGACGTGCCGTACGAGTACGGCGCGATCGCCCCGCCGGGCTCGCTCCTCTTCACGGCGGGCGCGTGCCCGCTCGATGTGGCCGGGGTGGTCGTCGCGCCGGGCGACCACGTTGCGCAGGCCGAGCGCGCCCTCGACAACCTGGTCGCCGCGCTGGCCCGCTACGGTGCCGACCCGGAGCACCTCGTGCGCACGACCGTGTACGTCGTCGGCGACCGGGAGGACCTGGTCGCGGTGTGGGAGGTCGTCCGTGCTCGTCTCGCGCCGCACCGGCCGCCGAGCACGCTGCTCGGGGTCAGCGTCCTCGGCTACCCGGATCAGCTGGTCGAGATCGACGGCATCGCCGCGCTCCCCAGCGAACCGTCGACGCGGTCGGCCAGCCAGAGCTCGGTCTCGTAGCGGACCGAGAGCGTGCCGTCGCCCGGGAAGCGGGTGGCGAGGACGCACCGGAGCTCGTCCAGGACGGCCGCACGCTCCGGCGCGGGCAGATCGGCGATGTAGCTGTGGCTCGCCTGATCGACCATCCAGGCGTCCACGGACACCTCGCGGATCCACGGGACCGAGACGGGATCGTGCACGTCGAACCACGGACCCTGCGCCAGGGACGCGCCCCAGTCGACGTCCCGTTGGAGCAGCCGTACGCCGGGGCAGTTGGCCTCGAGGATCGCCCAGTAGTCGCCGAACCAGTCCTCGTCGTCGGCCCGCGCCTGTGACCACCAGGCGGCGAGCCGCCCGCCGGGCACGAGCACGCGGTGGGCCTCCGGCAACCCGGTCATCGGGTCGAGCCAGTGCCAGGACTGGGCGAACGTGACCAGGTCCACGGTCGCGTCGCGCACGGGCAGGACCGTGCCGTCGGCGACGAGCGCGCGGAGGCCGGCCGTCCGCGACGCAGCCCGTGCGAGGACCTCCGGCCCGACATCGACCGCGGTGACCATCGCGCCGCGGGCGAGGAGCTGCCGCGTGGCGATGCCCGTCCCTGCGCCGACGTCGAGCACCCGCCGCCCGACGAGGTCGCCGAGCGCGTCGCACAGCCCGTCTGGGTACGAGGGACGACCGGCGTCGTACTCGTCAGCCACCGCGTCGAACGACCTCGTCGCCACCGGTCCAGATTGGCAGCCGATGGGCGGGCCGTAACCTGCGCCGGTGGACGTGATCGAATGGCTGTTGGCGGGCGATCCGGCCATCCGGTGGCAGGTGCTGCGCGACCTCACCCATGCGCCGGCCGAGGCGGTCGCCGCGGAGCGGGCTCGGGTGGAGCACGAAGGGTGGGGCGCGCAGCTCCTCGCGGTCGAGGACGACGACGGGCTGTGGGCCGGCGGCGCGTGCTTCCCGGCCGGCTACCGGGGAGACGAGCCCGGCCAGCCGTGGACGTCGACGATGCACGTCCTCCAGACGCTCCAGATCCTCGGCCTCGATCCGTCCTCGGCTTCGGCCAGCCGAGCGGCCGCGCTCGTCGCCGAGCACGCGCGCTGGGAGCACGACGGCCAGCCCTACTTCGAGGGTGAGGTCGAACCGTGCATCAACGGCCGGACGATCGAGACCGGCGCGTACCTCGGCCAGGACGTCGCACCGGTCGTCGAGCGCGTCCTCGCCGAGCGGCTCGGCGACGGCGGCTGGAACTGCGAAGCGGAGAACGGGTCGGTGCGGACGTCGTTCGACACGACGATCAACGTGCTCGACGGCCTGGTCGAGTTCGAACGTGTGACCGGCGGGTCCCCTGCGATCAGCGCGGCGCGCCGCAGCGGCGAGGAGTACCTGCTTGAGCGCGACCTGTTCCGGCGCAAGAGCACGGGCGAGGTCGTGAAGCCCGAGTACCTCGACTTCGCCTTCCCCTACTACTGGCACTACGACGTGCTGCGGGCGCTCGATCACTTCCGCAACGCCGGAACCGCGCCCGACCCGCGCATGGCCGAGGGCATCGAGCTCGTCCGGTCGAAGCGCCAGCCGGACGGCCGGTGGCTGCTCGACCGGATCCACCCCGGTCGCGTCCACTTCGACATCGAGGGCGAGGTCGGCGCTCCGAGTCGCTGGAACACCCTCCGTGCGCTGCGGGTCCTCGATTGGTGGGACGCCCGGTAAGTCACCGGCGAGAAGTTGGCGCGAACTGACGATCCCGGGGCCGGGTCGGCGGTGGCATGGTCGTTCCGCACGGCGACGGCGGGCTCGGGGAGGCCGAAGTGGGTACTGCGGACTTGGCACATCGGCACGTGCGCACACGCCTCCGCAACGGCGTCGCCGCGGTCGCGTCAGCGACCTTGCTGGCCGTGCTGCTGGCCGGCTGCACGATCGGTCCCCAGGTCACGAACACCGTGCTCCCGGACGCGGCCCGCAACGTCGCGTACAGCGCCACGCTCGTCGCGACCGGTGGCAAGACGCCCTTCACCTGGTCGGTGACCAACGGCAGCCTGCCGGCCGGTCTGACCCTCGCCGGCTCGACCGGCAAGATCACCGGTAAGCCGACGGCCCTCGGGACCTCGACCTTCACCGTCACCGCGACCACGTCCGACAACAAGACCGCGACGAAGTCGCTGTCCATCTCGGTCATCAACCCGGGCACCTGGGCGCAGGTCGGCAACGATCCGGGACGGCGGTCGTTCGCTGGAGCGGAGCTCGCGTTGACGCCCGCGAACGTGTCCGGTGCCCACCAGGAGTGGGACGTGCCGATCAACGTCAGCGCGCCGGTGGCCGCCGGAGGGCTCGTGTACGTCAACGGGCTGAAGCCCGAGACGTCCGACCCCGCGCTGATGGCGTTCGACCAGTCGAACGGTGCCCTCGCGTGGAGCGTGCCGCTGGCACAGACCTGCACGACCGGGCGGGTCGCGCTCACCGCCACGCAGGTGATCTCGGCGTGCGGCACCGGGCTGGAGGCGTACCGCCTCGCCGCGCCGCACGATCTGCTCTGGTCGACGGCGGACACCGACCCCGGGGTGAACCCGACCGACGTCCTGATCGACGGTTCGATGGTCGTGGTGTCCGACTCCACGTCGGTCACGGCGTACTCGCTCGCCGACGGTCAGCGGCAGTGGGGGCAGATCGCGCCGGACAACGGCACGGTCGTCGGGATCTCGGCGTCGGCGAACACGGTGGTCGCGACCTACAGCGACCGGATCACCGCATACGCGCTGAACGACGGCTCCTTCAAGTGGGAGCACACGGTGTCGTACGGCGTGCCCACCGTCGTCGCCGACGGCTGGGTGTACACCGCCGATGGCGGGCTGACCACTCGGTTCGCGGTGGACACCGGGAAGCAGGGGTGGACGGCCAAGGCCGACCCCAACGGCTCGTCGGCGGTGGGCGTGTTCGCCGTCGACGGGACGACCGTGTACACCGAGTGGGACATCACCGGCGAGTTCGACGTGACCCGGGTGATCCGTGCGCTCCGGTCGAGCGACGGCTCGCTCGCCTGGGAGCAGACCGCCAACGACGCGATCGAGTCCATGGCGGTGGTCGGCAACCTGTTCTGGGTCGCAACGAGCGCACGCGGCATCTACTCGGACCGGAGCTCGAACCTCACGGCGTACGCACCCGCCGACGGATCGCTGCTGGCCAACGTCAGCTTCACGGCGCGGGCCTACCAGCCGGTGGCCTTCGCCAACGGGCACGCCCTGCTCGCGATCGACGGGCTCGTGTCGGTCGGCCTCGCGCCGCCCACGCCGGTGATCACGACGAAGCTCCTCAAGAGCGGCCGGGTCGGCTCGGCGTACAGCGAGCAGCTGGCCGCCACCACCGGGACTGCGCCCTACAGGTGGACCGTCGCATCGGGGACGCTGCCCGCCGGGTTGTCGCTGTCCACGTCCGGCGCGATCACCGGCACCCCCACCGCGGCCGGGACGCCGTCGGTGACCTTCCGGGTGACCGACGCGAAGAGCGCCACGGCGACGCGCGCGATCAACCTGGCCGTCTCGGGAGCACCGGGAACGTCGCAGTGGAACACGGTGGGACACGACGGCGCGCGCGACGCGTTCAACGCAGACGAGACCGCGGTCGGGCTCTCGAACGTGCAGCAGGTCGCCGCCCGGTGGAAGACCGCGGCCTACGGAGCGGGCGTCTACCCCGTCGGGTACCCCGAGCCGATCAGCGTCGGCGGCAAGCTGTTCGCCACCGGCCGCGACGGGGTGCTGCGGGCCTTCGACGCGACGGGCACGACGACCAACCGGGCCGCGCTCTGGAGCGCGTCGGCCGACGCGAACGAGAAGTTCGTGTCCGGGCCGACCGAGTCCGGCGGGACCATCTTCGTCATCGGCTCGGACCACGCCATCTACTCGATCCGCACCTCGGACGGGGTCCGGCTCCATCGCACCGTGACCGACACGGGGGTGACCGCTGACAACCAGACATCGCCCGCGCCGGTGGTCATCGGCTCGATGGTCGTGGTGGCGGTCAACGGGTACCCGAACGGTGAGCTGTGGGCGATGAGCGCGTCCACCGGCGCGCTGGCCTGGGGTGGCACCAGTCGCTCGATGGTGTACGTGCCCTGGTACTACACGGGCCAGGAGATGGCCACCGACGGCACCCGCCTCTTCTACGCAGCCGACTGCCGGGTCGTCGCCGTCAACGCGAGTGACGGCAGCGCGGCGTGGGACCAGACGCTGCTCTTCCACGCAGACGACTACTGCGCGTTCGACCAGGCGCTCACCGGCGTGACCTACGCCGATGGCGCGGTCTACGCAGGCGGCTTCGCGTCCACCGCCGCGCTCGACGCGACCACGGGTGCGGTCAGGTGGAGGACGGCACAAGGCATCGAGGACGGCGCCGCGGTCTCGAACGGTGCGCTCATCGTCGAACGGATCGTCAACGTCACCGAGTTCGGGTGGAGCCTCGACGTCAGCGCGCTGGACCTGCGCACCGGCGCGCTCCTCTGGTCCACATCCGACGCGAACCCGGCGAGCTCACCGAGCGTTGCGGGCGACCTCGTGTTCATCGAGTCCCTGGACGGTTACCTCCGGGCCTTCGACATCCGGACCGGCGCCCGCAAGCTGAACCTCCTCGTGTCGACCGGCGGCTACCAGGTCGGTCGGCCGATCGTGTCCGCCGGCCGGATCTTCGCCAACTCCGAAGACGGGACCATCCGGGCCCTCGGACCGCCGTAGCGGTCAGGGGACCGACCGGCTGGCGACGATCGCCTCCCGGTTGGTGCGCACGCCGAGCTGGCGACGGAGCCCTTCGAGCCGACGCTGCACGGTGCGCCGGGAGTACCCGAGGGCGGTGGCGGCCTCGGTGAGGGTGGCTCCGTCGGCCAGCAGGTCGAGGAGCCGGCGGGAGTCGGTGTCGAGGGCGGTGGGGCCCTCGACGACCGGCTCGACCACCTCGATCGTCCCGCCCAGCCGTTCCAGCGCCTCGAGGAGATCCGTCGCGGTGTCGGGCCGTTCCGGCGGCACCTGCACGTCGATCGCCGCGCCGCGCGCGACGGCCAGGACCGCGGCGGTGACGTCGGCCGGTTCCGACACGATGCCTCGGACCTCGTGCTGGTCGAGCCGCCACGGCGATTCGGGGAGGCGGTCCAGCTCACGGAGCTGCATCCGGCCCGATGTCCCGTGGGTCCGGACGGTCAGCCGCCCGTCGGGCTCCCTCGTGCCGACGAGGGTGGGCGCTCCGGCTCGTGAGCGACCGACCATCGCAGCCGCAGCTTGGAC
>JAFBAD010000363.1 GCA_019247975.1 Acidimicrobiia bacterium | reverse complement strand
GACCTGGCCGTACTCGCCGGAGCGGCTGGCCAAGTCGCTCGAAGGCGTGTCCGACGCCGAGATCGACGCGATCACCCACGAGAACGCGATCCGGCTGTTCCACTACGACCCGTTCAGCGTGATGCCCAAGGAGCAGTCGACGGTCGGCGCCCTGCGGGCGAAGGCCACGGGCGTGGACACCAGCCCGAAGCCCTCGGGCAAGCCGGTCCACCGGCCCGACAGCCCGGTCAAGATCATCGACCTCGCGGCAGTGTCCTCGCCGAGGTCCTAGCTACTGGCAGGCGGCGGGGATCTCCTTCATCCCTTGCGTGCCGACGTCGCAGAACGAGCGCTTCGTGATGAACCAGGAGCCGCCGACCTCCACCGCCTGACCGGGCAGGTGGTCGAGCACCGCGTTGCCGTCGAGCAGCAGCGAGAACGTGACGTCCGCGTGGGTCGCGTCGTGCAGCGTGACGTCGTGGATCTTCACGGAGATGCGTGACGCGATCGCTTGGTTGGCGGCGAAGCCGGACGCGACGACCGAGCGGACGCTCTCGCCGTCCTCGATCGCGGCGACCCGGGTGTCGAGGTCGGAGGTGCCGCTGAAGACCGCTTCGAACGCCGCGCTCACCGCCTGCTTCGTGGCCCGGTCGATCGTCCCGACTGCCGACGTGGTCGACGTCGTCGACGACGTGGTCGCCTTCGCGCCGGCCGCCTTCTGCGCCGCCGTCGTCTCGCACGCAATGGTCGCCTGCACCCCGGTGTGATCGGACGGGTGGGCGAGGCCGTCCTTGCGTCCGGTCGCCGCCGCTTCCTCGAACAGCCCGGTCGGCTTGCCGAGGTGGCAGCGCGACGGCGGGTCGAGGAGGACGTAGTCGATGCGCTCCTTCTGCTTCGCCCTCGGGTCGGACAGACCGGCGACGCTCGTGTCGTCCCGTCCACCGGTGCAGCTCCTCCCGGTCGTCGGGTCGCACTCGGGGTTCCTCGCTGCGAGGTGCGTGTCCTCGAGCCCGAGCGCCTTCAGCGCGCGGAGGGTCGGTGCGTCGGGCGTCGCGTTGAAGTCACCCGCGAGGATCAGCGGACTGTCGGGCGCGCGGCGGGCGTAGGCCAGCTCGCCGAGCTCGCGGCCCTGGCAGGTGTTGAGCATGTCCTTCACCTGGCACGGCTTCGGGCAGGTGTCGCGGTCGCACGGGCGGTCGTCGGAGCCGCTGGCGAGGTGGGCGGTCCAGAAGTCGACCGCGCCGGCGTCGGTCGCCACCCGCACCCAGAGGGCGGTGCGCAGCGGCCCGGCCAGCCGGAACCGCTGCTGCGCGAGCACGGGGTGCTTCGTGAGCACCACCTCCCGGTCGGTGCCTGGATCCCGGTCCCACACGACGTGGTACGCGCCGTCGCAGATCGTCTTCACGTCCTTGGTCAGCTCCTCGACGATCCGCTGGTTCGCCTCCTGCAGGGCGACGATGTCCGGACAGGTCGTGGCGATCTGCTCGCTGAAGAACGCGACCCGGTCGGGCAGGTGGCACTTGTCGGAGTCGGCCGGGCACGCCTCCCCGTGGAGGATGTTCTGGCTGACCACGTGGACGTTCGCCAGCTGGCGGTCGCCGTGAGGACTGTCGGAGTCCGAGCAGCCAGCCGCGACGACCACCAGCGCGACGAGCCCGACGAGGACCTTCATCGGCCGCGGATGGTAGGCGGCCGTTCTGAAGGACGGGCCTAGCGGAATCCGATAGGCCGGTCCTTCAGTTTCAGCGGTAGGCGTCGGCTTGGATCGTGTAGAGCTCGTGGTAGGTGCCGCCGCGGGCCATGAGGTCCTCGTGGGTGCCGACCTCGACGACGTGCGCGCCGTCGAGCACGACGATGAGGTCGGCCATGCGCACGGTCGAGAAGCGGTGGCTCACGAGCACGGTGATGCGGCCGTCGGCCTCCGCGGCCCGGGCTGCGTCCGCGTAGCGCTCGAACAGGCCGTGCTCGGTCTCCGCGTCGAGCGCCGACGTCGGCTCGTCCAGCACCAGCACGAGGGGCAGGTCGCGCATGAAGCCGCGGGCGAGCGAGAGCTTCTGCCACTGGCCGTGGGACACCTCCACGCCGTCGGTCCAGCCCGGGCCGAGCTGCGTGTCCAGGCCCGACCGCAGCTGCGCGAGCAGGTCGTCGGCGCCGGCTCGGCCGACCGCGTCGGTGACCGCCGGCCGATCGTCGATGCGGGGTTCGTCGCCCAGCCCGACCGTCGACTGCGCGAGCAGCTCGAACCGGTAGAAGTCCTGGAACGCACCGGCCATCCGCTCGCGCCACTCGACGCTCGGGATGCGGGCCAGGTCGATGCCCTCGACGAGGATGCGGCCCTCGGTC
>JAFBAD010000272.1 GCA_019247975.1 Acidimicrobiia bacterium | reverse complement strand
CCTCGGCGGCGACGAGTTCGCGGTGGTCCTCACCGGCATGGACCGTGCCGCCGCCGCCCAGGAAGCCGAGCGGCTCCTGTCCTCGCTCGTCCAACCCTTCGCGGTCGGCGGGCTGCACCTCGACGTCGGCGGGACCGCCGGGGTCGCCGTCTCACCCGAGGACGGCACCGACGCCAACACGCTGCTGCAGCGGGCCGACGTCGCCATGTACGACGCCAAGGGCCGCCACCTCGCGGTGGCGCTCTACTCGGCCGATCGCGACGAGTACAGCCCGGGGCGGCTCGCGCTCGTCGGTGAGCTGCGCGCCGCGATCGAGAGCCGCTCGCTCACGCTCTTCTACCAGCCGAAGGCGACGCTGAGCTCCGGACGGATCACTGGCGTCGAGGCGCTCGTCCGCTGGCCGCACGCGACCCAGGGGATGATCTCGCCCGACGACTTCATCCCCCTCGCCGAGCGCACCGGCCTCATCCGGTCGCTCACGCAGCTCGTGCTCGAGGAGGCGCTGCGCCAGACCGCCCGGTGGAACGCGGCGGGCATGCGGCTGCAGGTGTGCGTGAACATCTCGGCCCGCAACCTGGCCGACGACTCGCTGCCCGATCTCGTGCGTGACGCGCTGGCGAACACCGGCGTGCGGCCCGAGCAGCTGACGTTGGAGGTCACCGAGGGCAGCATCATGAGCGACCCCGACGGCAGCATCGCCCTCCTCCACCGCCTCCGGGGCGCGGGCGTCCAGCTGTCGATCGACGACTTCGGCACCGGCTACTCGTCGCTCGCGTACCTGAAGCGGCTCCCGGTCGACGAGGTGAAGATCGACAAGTCGTTCGTGATGACGCTGCCCCACGATGCGAAGGACGCCACGATCGTCGGCTCGACGATCGACCTCGGCCACCGCCTCGGGTTCCGGGTCGTCGCCGAAGGCGTCGAGACCGAGGCGGCGCTCGAGTTCCTCGGCGAGGCCGCGTGCGACGTGGTGCAGGGGTACCTGCTCTCGCGTCCGCTCCCGCCCGCCGACCTCGAAGCGCTGCTGTCCGCCCACCCAACCATCCGTTCGATGCTCGGGGCCGTCGTCTGAGGAGCACCTGTTGAACCACACCGCTGACCTGTACCGCACCCTGTTCGACGAGGCGCCCGACGCCATGCTCGTCCTCGAGGACGGCGAGATCGTCCTCGCGAACGCGCAGGCCGAGCGCCTGTACGGCTACGCCGCCGACGAGCTCGTCGGCGCGAAGGCCGAGCAGCTCCTCGCCGGCCGCACCTTCGGCGAGGACACCCGTCAGACCGCCCGCAGCGTGAGCGACCGCCGCACGAGACCGCTCGGCACGGGCCTCCACCTGCCTGCGCAGCGCAAGGACGGCACGTCGTTCACCGCCGACCTCAGCCTGAGCCGGATCACCGGCCCGTCCGGCGAGGAGCTCACGATGAGCGCGGTGCGCGACGCCAGCTCCCGCCTCGAGCGCGAGGCGATCGGCAAGCGCGAGGTGCTCGAGGAGCATCGCGAGCGGGCCGGCCGGCTCGAGAGCCTCGGTCAGCTGGCCGGCGGGATCGCGCACGACTTCAACAACCTCCTCGGCGTGATCCTCAACTACGCCACGCTCCTCGAGCGCGAGGTCACCGATCCCACCGCGTCAGGCGACCTCGCCGAGATCCGCACCGCGGCCGAGCGCGCCGCGGCGCTCACCCGTCAGCTGCTCACCTTCGCCCGGCGCGACGTCGTGGACCCCGAGCCGCTCGACGTCAACGCGGTCATCCGCGACATCACCGAGCTGCTCGGGCGCACCCTCGGCGGCCGGGTCGGGCTGCGGCTCCGGCTGGCCGAGAAGCCGCTCGTCGCGGTGATCGACCGCCACCAGCTCGACCAGGTCGTGCTCAACCTCGCGATCAACGCCCGTGACGCGATGAGCGCAGGCGGCGCCCTGACCATCACCACACGCCACGAGGTGGGCGACGACGGCAGCTGCCTCGTCGTCCTCACCGTCACCGACGACGGCGAGGGCATGGCGCCCGACGTCGCCGAGCGAGCGTTCGAGCCGTTCTTCTCCACCAAGCCCAAGGGCGCGGGCACCGGCCTCGGGCTCTCCACCGTCTACGGCATCGTGCAGCAGAACCGGGGTGACGTGACGATCGAGTCGACCGCCGGACTCGGCACCTCGGTCACCGTGGTGCTGCCCTGCGCCACCGAGACCACCCCCGTCGCAGCCGAGCACCGATCGGCCGACGGCGAGGGCTCGGAGCGCATCCTCCTCGTCGAGGACGAGCAGCCGCTGCGGGAGGCCACCGCCCGGCTGCTGCAGGCTCGCGGGTACGACGTCGTGACCGCCGGGGACGGCATCGAGGCGCTCGATGTCATGGATCACGAAGAACGTCCGATGGATCTGGTCGTGACCGATGTGGCCATGCCGCGCCTGCGCGGCGACGAACTGGCGGAGCGCCTCGCGGTCATCGCACCCGAGGTCCCCGTCCTCTTCGTGTCCGGCTTCGACTCCGGCGAGGCGCCCCTGGTCGGGCGCCTCCTCCCCAAACCAGTGGCGGAGCAGGACCTGCTCCGGGCCGTGCGCGAGGTGCTCGATGGCTGACGTGGCGCAGATGACCGAACAGAGCCGGGACGTGGGGATCCGCGTCCTGATCGTCGACGACCACGCGATGTTCGCCGAGAGCCTCGCCCGGCTGCTCGGCGACGAGGAAGGCATCGAGGTGGTCGGCGTCGCGGGGAACAGCGCGCGCGGCATCGAGCTGGTCGACCGGCTCAGCCCGAAGGTCGTGCTGCTCGACTACCGCATGCCTGATCGCGACGGCGTCGAGACCGCAGCTGCGATCAAGGCCATGGATCCGTCGAGCATGGTCGTGATGCTGACCGGCGCGGAGGACGACCGCGTCCTGCTCGGCGCGATCGACGCAGGGTGCTCGGGCTTCCTCACCAAGGACCGCGCCGCCTCCGAGGTGGCCCGGGCGGTGCGAGCCGCGGCGTCGGGCGAGGCACTGATCTCACCGGCGCAGCTCGCCCGGCTGCTCCCCCGCCTGAGCAGCAAGCGCACCGAGGTGGGCACCGACCTGACCCGCCGCGAGCTCGAGCTGCTCGACCACCTCGCCCGTGGTTCGTCGAACAAGACGATCGCGTCCGAGCTGCACCTGAGCCTGAACACGGTCCGCAACTACGTGCAGTCGGTCCTCACCAAGCTCGGCGCGCACTCGAAGCTCGAGGCCGTGTCGACCGCGGTGCGCGAGGGGATCATCGACTACCCCTCGACGTCCTGACCGCTCCCTGCGGTCGACGCCAGACCGGCGAGCAGCGCCGACGAGATCGACTCCACCAGCGCGGACAGCACCCGGTCGTTGGTCGCCGCGGTGCCGCCGACGGTCGTGCCCTCCAGGAGCAGCACGCATCCGTCGTCGGTGCTGCGCAGCACGAACCGGCCGCCGAACGAGCTGAACAACCCTTCGAGGTGCGGTCGCCAGCGGAACGCGGCGGTCAGCGTGCCGTCGGCCGATGGTTCGGTGGCGTCGAGGCGGAACCACGGCGGTGACACCGGTCGTCGGTTCGAGCCGGCCCAGAGCGCGCTGATCCGCAGGAAGCTGCTGATCCAGCTGGCCGGCCGCGCGTCGAGGATGCGGGCCACCGCGTGCGCGGAGAGCGGGAGCGGCACCTCGTGCCGGTGGTCGGTCGCAGCAGGAGGGGTGCCCATGGCTCCCAGGATCGGCGGAACCGGACATCTCCGCCAGAGGCGAGCGCGCACCGCAGGACCACGCGAACGCGCCTTGTCGCGGACCGGAAGGAGATCCACCAGCCGGCGACGAACCGATGCTGTGCTGGGCGAGACGTCCATCGAGGGAGCAGGCATGCGGACACGACGGATCATGGCGGTGCTGGCGATGGCGTTGGCCATCACCGGCGTCGGTCTGGCGAGCGGCAGCTCGGCAGGGGCCGAGAGCGACGAGTCGTGGGACTACGCGCCGCTGTCGGTCTCCGGGCAGTACAAGCCGTTCGTGGGTGACTTCGTCGGCGACTTCTCGAGCGACATCGTCTGGTACGCGCCCGGGACCGGCACCGACACGATCTACGTGGGAACGGAGAACGACCGCACCTTCACGAAGATCCACTTCGCCATGGACGACGACGCGGTGCCGGTCGTCGGTGACTTCGGCGGCGACGAGCACGACGACATCCTCTGGTACCGGCCCGGCCCCGGTGCCGACCACCTCTGGATCGCCACCGGCGACGAGTCGGTCTTCGACACGAGCCGGACCGTCACGTTGAACGGGGACTACCGGCCGGTCGTCCTGCACGACTACCGGAGCGGCAAGCAGGATCGCGTGTTCTGGTACCGGCCGGGCGACGGCACCGACCCGCTCTGGATCTTCCACGCCGACGCCACCCACACCGTCGTCACCGAGCAGATCCGCAACGACCTGCAGGTGATCGCGGGCGACTGGACCGGCGACGGCGTCGAGGATCTCCTGCTGTACGGACCGGGCAGCCTCCCCGACCGCATCTGGACGAGCCACTCGAGCCACTTCACCTCCAGGTCGGTGACCGTCAACGGCCGCTACCAGGTCGCCACGATCGTCGAGCCGCAGTACGACGACGTGCTCTTCTTCGGCACCGGCGACAAGCCCGACGTCATCTGGCACAACTCGGCGTCCGGGTTCCACAGCTCGTCGATCTACGTGCCGGCCCGGGGCAAGCCGATGACCGCCGGGATCGGTGCCGCGATCGTCTACAGCCCGGTCGACCGGGACGACCTCGTCCTCTCCGACGGGACCAACGCGGCGGCGTTCTACCTGAGCGACACCCACGACATGGGGCCGGGCAAGACGCTGCTCGTCGGCAACTTCGAGAACGACGACTACTTCGACCTCCTCTGGTACGGACCGGGGACCGCGAGCGACGCGCTCTGGTACGGCCACAACGCAGACCTCGCCGGAACGAGCGTCCCCGCCAGCCCGGTGCGCGGCGCCAAGGCGGCGCGCGGGGCCGCCGCGCCGGACCGCCTGCCGATCAGCTAGACGTCGACGAGCTCGCCCTCCGGCACGACCTCGTGGCAGGTCTGGGCTGCGTTCCAGGCCTCTTCGGCCACACCGGGCTCGGCCGGCAGGGCGATGCCCCAGTCCGCGGCCAGCGCGACGAAGGCGTCGACCACCTTGGCGTCGAAGTGCGTGCCCCGACCGGCCTCGATGTGCGCCAGCGCCCGGCCCGGCTCCCAGCCGGGCCGGTAGGCGCGATCGGAGGTGAGCGCGTCCCAGACGTCGGCGACCGCGACGACCCTCGCCTCCAGCGGGATGTCCCGGCCCCTGAGACCGTCGGGGTAGCCGCCGCCGTCGACCCGCTCGTGGTGGTGCAGGATCACCGGCAGCGCCTCGCGCAGGGTCGGCGAGCCGGAGGCGAGCTCGAAGCCCAGCCGCGGGTGCGTCTCCATGACGAGGCGCTCCACCGGGTCGAGCGCGCCGGGCTTGTTGAGGATGTCGTCGGAGATCCCGATCTTGCCGAGGTCGTGCAGGTACGCGCCGCGTGCGATCACCCGCAGGCGGTCAGGAGGCAGACCCATGCGCACGCCGAGCTCGACCGCGACCTTGGCGGTCCGCTCGCTGTGGCCGTGCGTGTAGGTGTCCTTCACCTCGACCGCCTTCACGAGCGTGCGCAGCGCCTCCGGGTAGCCCTCGACGATGTGCTCGAAGGGATCGTCGGTGAACGCCGTGGACAGGACCACGGCTGTCGTCTCGCGCTGCCGGCCCCGACGCACGATCGCGTACACGGTCCCACCGAAGCCGCAGAGCAGGTAGCCGTGGTAGTTCCACCAGGACATGTGGCTGAACCGGCCCATCTCGAACGACGCGACCGCGGCGATGCAGCTCACCGACGAGAGCACGATCGCGAACTGGACGAGGTCGCGGCCGAGCTGCCACCGGTGCCAGTGCGTGCGGATGACCGACAGGAACGCGATGACGACGACGACCGAGACGATGCGGAACACGGTCGTCTCGTGCGGGAACGGTGCGCCGCCCCACAGGGCCAGCGGGTTCACCGTCACGACCGTGACCAGTGCGAGCGTCGGCAGCGTCCCGCCGGCGAGCGCCGCGACCGGGTGCTGCGCGACCCAGCTGTTCGGGTTGCGTCGCGGTGACCGACCGGCGAGGAAGAGGCAGCCGCCGATCGCGGCCATCGCCGCGTACGGCAGACGGGAGACCCAGAGGTTGACCGGCTGACCGATCGCGCCCGGCGTGACGAGGCCGTGGCCGAGCAGGAGCAGGCCGACGTTGGCGCAGCCGATCGCCAGCCACACCACTCCGGGCTCGTCGCACTCGACCGCGGCCTGGATCGCCATCCCGGCGACCAGCAGGGCGAGCCCGGCGACCGCGCCCATGATCACCAGGTGGGCCAGGGGCTCGTACCAGGAGAGGTCGAGACGGGTCACCGTGCGGAGCAGCGCAAG
>JAFBAD010000197.1 GCA_019247975.1 Acidimicrobiia bacterium | reverse complement strand
CGCCCGCGCCATACACGATGTCGGCGCGATCGGTCTCCCAGCAGTTGCGGAACACCACCTCGTCCACCGACCGCCGCCGCACGGGGCCGAAGTGCCCGCGCGGCCAGCCGACGACGACGTGACCCGCGAGCACCCACTCGGCCGGGATGCCCAACGCCTCGCGGAGCAGCAGCTCACCGTCGTAGGCCGCCCAGCTGGTCAGGCAGGCGCCGAGACCCTGCGCCCGTGCCGCGAGGTAGAAGTTCTGCACGGCCGGGAAGATCGAGGCGCCCTGCAGGAACTCGGAGGCGAACTCGTTGTGGCGGGCGACGAAGAGCACCGACGTCCGCTGCCCGGCGGTGTCGTGCAGCTCATAGGTCGCACGGTTCCGCCGGGCCGAGCGGGACACGTCGTCGGGGGCCGGCCGGCTCATGCCGTAGACGGGCTCGATGATCTTCAGCGAGGCGGTGGCCGCCTGCTGCACCACGGCGCGCATCTCGGGTGAGTCGAGGACGATGAAGCGCCAGTGCTGCGCGTTGCCGCCGCTCGGCGCCCACGTCGCCGCCTCGAGGCAGCGGTGGAGCGTCGCCTCGTCGACCGGCTCGTCGGAGAGGCGGCGGATGGAGCGCGCGGTGGCGAGCACGTCCCACACGTCGTCGGTGGCCTGATCGCCCGGCATGGTCAGTGCTCCTGTTCCCATCGCTCGATGTCGTCGAAGCAGGACTCGACGACGTCGGCGTACAGCCGGCGGAAGTCGGCGCGCTGCTCGGCGTGGTCGAACACGAAGGGCCGATCGTCGCGCACCGCGCGGAGGACGATCGGCGCGACCTCGTCGGGCGTCATGAAGCGCAGCCGGTTGTCCTTGAACGACGCCTTCGGCGCCCGCATCTGCTCGTCGCTCGGGCCGCCGAAGCGCTGCGGCCGGTACCTGGAGTTGTTGTCGCGCATGCCGTTGAGCACGCCGCCAGGGCAGTAGATGGTGGTGACCACGCCGTGCTCGGCCACTTCGAGCTGCAGGTTCTGGATGAACCCGATCACGCCGAGCTTGGCGGCGGAGTAGGCGGTGTGGACCGGGACGAGCGAGGGGATCAGCCCGGCCATCGACGCGGTGGCGACGATGTGACCACCGCCGGCCTCGACCATGTCGGGCAGGAAGGTGAGCGCGGTCCAGATCACGCCGCCCTGGTTGACCGCGACCATCCAGTCGAGCTCACTGGTGGTGAGCTCGGCCGCCGAGGCGAACGACGTCGCCCCGGCGTTCGCGAAGACGAGCTCGATGGTCCCGAACGCGGCGTTGGCCTCGGCCTTCATCTCCTCGATCGACGAGCGCTCGCAGACGTCGCAGTGGATCGCGACCGCGGTCCCACCCGCTGCGTTGATCTCGTCGGCGACCGTGCGGGCGTTGTCGAGGAGGATGTCCGCGATCGCGACGGACACGCCCACGCGGGCCAGCTCCTTGGCCAGGCCCATGCCGATCCCGCTGCCGCCCCCGGTCACCACGGCGGCCTTCCCGCTGACCTCGGTCACCCTCGTCCCTCCGTCACGTGCGTCCCGATGATCGTGAAGGTGCGGTGGGCGAACCGCCAGCCGCCCGGAGTCCGCTGCAGCTCGTCGACGAACCGGCCGACGACGTCCATGAGCACCCCACCGTCGCGGAACTGCGCGCACTCGCGGATGAGCGAGCGGGCCGTGGCGCCGTCACCGTCGACGTCGATGATCGCCGGCGCGTTGATCTGGACCAGGTACTCGATGGACGCGACCAGCTCGGGCATCTGCGTGCGCAGCTCGTCGTGGCCCTCGCAGCGCATCCCCATCGCCGGGACCTCCCACACGCCGTCGGGCAGGAACGTCCCGACGATCTGGTCCCAGTCGTAGGTGCTCGCGCCCTCGTGGTAGACGCTGATCAACCGCTGGATGTCAGCCTCGTCGGACATCGGCGCCGTTGGCGGGGTCGAAGGGCTCGTCACCGAGCAGCGTGGTCCGGTGGAGGGTGCGCCCGAAGTCGACGTCGTACTCGCGCACGCGGTGCATGGCGCCGGTGTTGTTCCACATGACGAGGTCGTCCACCTCCCACTCGTGGGTGTAGACGAACCGCGGTTGCGTGGCCCAGGCCAGCAGGCGGCCGAGGAGCTGACGGCCCTCTTCGCCGTCCATCCCGACGACCGCGGTGGCGCTGTTGCTCAGGACGAGCGACCGGCGACCCGACCGGTGGTGCCACACGATCGGGTGGACCTTCTTCGGCATCTGCGACCAGGCGGCGCGCTGCTTCTCGGTCGGTTCGGGGAAGGCCTCGAGGAAGGCCGTCTCCATGCAGTGAACGACCTGGAGGTCCTCGATCAGCGCCTTGTCGTCGTCGGGCAGCGCGTCGTACGCCGCATAGGTGTTGACGAACTGGGTCTGGCCACCGGTCGGTGTGAGCACCTTCGCGCTGAGCATCGATGCGAACGGCGGTACGTCGAGGTCGGTCCGGTCGATGTGCCAGAAGAACGTCGCCCGGTTGATCGCCGCACCGACCGGGTTCAGCTGCCGGTCGAAGGTGACCTTGTAGACGTCGCCGACGACGCTCGACTCGACCTCACCCAACGTGTGGCCGATGGCGACCTGCTGCTCGTCGTCGATCTCGATCCCGCGCATGGCGACGACGCTCCGTCGCTCGAGGAGGCCCCGCAGCTCGTCGGCGTGCCGGCCGCTGAGCAGCGCGTCGACGTCTGTCTCGACGAGCGAGCCGACGGTCGGCGTGAGGTCGCGGTGGATGAGGGTCGTCGTGGTCACTGCTGCAGGAGCACGCTCGGGCAGCCGACGTCGACGACGCCGATGCCGCCGTGGGTCTCGTAACCGAGCAGCTGCTGCACCCGCTTCGGCATCTCGCGCACGGCCTCGATCGGCGTGCTGATGAAGAAGTTCTCCTTGGTGCGCAGCCAGCCGAGCGAGAACCCGAGGAACAGCGCGCGCCGCATCGTGTCCTCGGTCGTGTTGGCGCCACCGCCGTGGAGCGTCTTGCCGAGGTAGTAGATCGCCGACCCGGCCGGCATCTCCGCTGCGACGACCTCGTGCTCCTGCGGCTTGCGGTTCGCCGGCCACCGGTGGCTGCCGGGAACGACGCGCGTCGCGCCGTTCTCGGCGGTGAAGTCGCACAGCGCGTAGAGCACGATGACCTCGAGCTGCGGCGCATCGGGTCCCGGCGCGACGTCGCGCGCGTGGGGGATCGGCTGGTGCATCCAGGCGGTGTCGTCGCGGTGCAGGTGCTGCACCTTCTCCTCGGTCTGGATCTCGATCAGCTGCGCGGTGCTCAGCAGGTAGTGGAGGCACGACGGCAGGAGGTAGTGGTCGGCCATCCCGAGCGCGAGCGGGTGCTGCAGCAGCTCGACGAACGACCCCGACTTGCCCGGGAGGCCGTCGATCCGGATCGTCTTGTGGCCCATGAAGTCGATGAGCATCTCGATGTGGTTCGGCGTGCCCGGCTGCGCCGCGTCGATGAGCCCGTCGAACTCCGCGTTGAGGGCCGAGAGGAGCTCGGGCGCGATGGCGTGCTCGACCATCGCCACGCCGTCCCGGTCGAGGGCCTCGACGAGCGAGCCGATCGGGACGTCGGGGGAGAGGCGTTCGAGCTGCGCAGTGGTCATGCTGGCTCCCTTCGCAGGGTGAGGTGCCGGTTCACGGGGCGGCGCCGAGAAGACCTTTGCCCATCTCGTCGTGGCACCGCGGATCGACGTAGAGGTGGGCCGCGCCGACGCTCATGTCGCGGAAGCAGCGTTGCAGGACGCTGGGGTTGCGCAACCCCGCGCTGCCCGAGGTCATGTACGCCCAGCGCACGACGTCCAGGCACGTGCTGGTCTCGTAGGCGACCGCGCTGACGAGCTCGTCCTGCATCGCCTTGGTCATCGGGTCGCCGGCGTCGAGGGCCTCGACGATCCGCCCGATCGTGTCGTGAACGAGGAGCCGCACCGAGCGCAGCGCCAGCACGTTCTGGCTCAGCGCGCGCTGGACGACCTGTTCGTCGCGCATCTCGCCGCCCCCGATGCGGGCGCGGCCGGAGGAGAGGATCCGCTGGATCTCGTCGAGCGCACGGCGGGCCACGCCGAGGGCCCACGCGGCGTGCCCGATGCCGGCGAAGCCGACCACCCCGAGCCGGTACACGCCGCCGCCGCTGCGGGGCTCGCCCTCGAAGAGCCAGAAGGTCCGTCCGGCTTCGACGAACTGCTCGGAGATCGTGTAGTCGAAGCTGCCGGTCCCCCGGAGACCCATCACGTCCCAGTTGCCGGTCAGCTCGACGGTGTCGCGAGGCACGACGAACGCCAGCACCCTGGGGATGCCGGACTCGTTGCGCTCGACCTCGCCCCTCGCGTCGCGGACCAGCGCGCCGCCGCCGATCCACGTCGCCCGGGAGCTGCCGCTGCCGAACTGGAACCGGCCCTGCACGGTGAAGCCGCCGTCGGCCCGTTGCGCCTTGCCGCGTGACACGAACTGGCCGGCGCACACGACCTCGGGTCGGCCCTCGAGCATCGCCCGCGCCACGTCCGGATCGAACATCGAGCACATCGCGGTGGCGTTGGCGTTGGCCATGAACGTCCACCCGATCGAGCCGTCCTGGTGGGCGACCTCCTCGAGCACGTCGAGCGTCGTGTCGACGTCGGCCTCGAACCCGCCGAGCTCCTTCGGGACCTGGAGGTGGTTCAGCCCGGACGCCGCGAGGGCCTCGTCGACCGGCGCGGACATGGTGAGCCCGCGATCGCTCGCGTCGGCCTCGCGCTCGACGACCGGGCGGAGCGAGCGGGCGATGGACAGCAGGTCGTTCATGCCGGCACCGGTGCGAGGACGGCGGCCCGGGCCTGACGGAGCGGACACTCGAGGGCTTCGATCCGGACCCGCCCCAGCGGAACGCGCGCCATCGGCCGCGCCGTCGCTGTGGGCACGGCGGGGATGCTTCAGCCTTCTAACGGAGATGTCAATCGGGGCCGTCCCCGGGCCGGTCGTAAGGTCGACGGGGTGCGCCGGGTCGTGTGGACGAGCGATGGCCTCGAGCTGGTCGACACGGAGCCCGGACCACTGGCTCCGGGCTGGGCCCGGCTCCGCGTCGAGGCGTGCGGCATCTGCGGTTCGGATCTGCACTTCCTCCACGGCGACCTGCCCCGCCGGCTCGGCACCAGCCCGGGCCACGAGCTGGCCGGCACCGTGCTCGACGGCCCGGTCGGTCTGGCCGACGTCCGCTACGCGGTCTCGCCCAACCTGGCCTGCGGGGTGTGCGAGTTCTGCCGCAGCGGTCGCTCCAACCTCTGCAACCAGGGCGGACCCGGGCTCGGGCTCGGACGGGATGGGGGCCTCGCCGAGATCGTCGACGCCCCCGTCGCCAACCTGGGCCCGATCCCCGACGGCGTCGACGCCGTGACCGCCTCGATCACCGAACCGCTCGCCGTCGCCGTGCGTGGTGTCGGTCTCGCCGGTCTCGGTCCCGACAGCACCGTCCTCGTGCTCGGCGCCGGCACCATCGGGCTGTGCGCGGCGCTGGTCGCACGGGACCGCGCCTCGACCGTCGCCATCGCCGCCCGCCATCCCCACCAGCGGGCCGCGGCCGAGGCGGTCGGCGTCACCGTGCTCACCGAGGGCGACGCGGTGCCGTGGGGCAAGGAGCACCGGCCCGACGTCGTGATCGAGAGCGTCGGCGGCGTCGCCGACACCCTGCGCGACGCCGTCCGCGTGGCCCGGCGAGGGGGACGCATCGTGCTGCTCGGGACCTTCAGCGAGCCGAGACCGGTCGACCTCCAGCGGCTGATGATGAAGGAGGTCTCGCTGCACGGGTCCTTCTGCTACGGCGGTGGTGACCGCGAGCCGGAGTTCGCGACCGCCGCTCGCCTCACGGGGCGCTGGCGCGCCGAGCTCGCTGCGCTGGGCACCCACCAGTTCCCGCTGGAGGAGGCGGCCGCAGCCTTCGCTGCTGCGGGGGACAAGTCCAGCGGAGCGATCAAGGTCACCTTCCTGCCGAACGGACCGGCTTAGCTACCGTCGGGCCCGTGCCCCTGCCTCGCGTCCTCCTCGCGCACGGTTTCCTCTCGTCGTTCGAGCTCAACTGGCGGGAGACCGGGTTCGCCGACCTGCTGGCCGACGTGGGCAGGGAGGTCATCCGCTTCGACTTCCCGGGCCACGGCACCGCCGACAAGCCGCACGACCCCGAGGCGTACGCGGACCTGGCCGGCGTGATCGACGCCGCCCTGCCCGCCGATGAGGTGGTGGACGCGGTCGGCTTCAGCATGGGCGCCGCGCAGCTCCTGCAGCTCGCGGTCCGCCGGCCGGAGCGGTTCCGCCGGCTCGTGCTCGCAGGCATCGGGCAGAACGTCTTCCACGCGCCCGACGCATCGCGCGTGGCCGAGGCGATCGAGTCCGGCGTCGAACCCGAGGACGAGGCCACGACGAAGTTCTTCGTGCAGTCCTCGAAGATCCCGGGCAACGACCCACTCGCGCTCGCGGCGTGCATGCGCCGGATGCACACCGCCCTGACCGACGACGACCTCCGGCGAGTGACGCTGCCCGTGCTGGTGGTCATCGGCGACAAGGACTTCGCCGGGCCGGCCGACCGGCTGGTCGACGGCCTGCCCGATGCCCGTCAGGTCGTCCTGCGGAACGTCGAGCACTTCGCGACACCGCGGTCGTTCGGCTTCTTCGACGCCGCGCTCGACTTCCTCGCCGAGCCGTAGGGCGGATGACCGATGAGGGCTGGGAGCGCGGCGACCTGCTCGGCCACGAGTTCCCCGTGCACCTCGACGCGCTGCGGGCGGCCGG
>JAFBAD010000184.1 GCA_019247975.1 Acidimicrobiia bacterium | reverse complement strand
GTCGCGGCTCGCAGCAATCTCGCCGACGGCCACCCGAGGCGTGTGGCCGAACGCGCTGGAGATGTCGACGACGTTGTCGACCCACAGGCGTGCGGTTCCGGGGCCGAGCCATGCGACGTCCGTGAACATGCTCTCGCCGGTCAGACCGGGGGGAAGGCGAACCGAACGCCACGTCCGCTGCTCGTAGCCGAAGGCGGCGAGTTGCGCCGAGGAGACCAACAGCCCATCGGGTCCGCAGTCGACGTTCGGCTCGATCGGAGCGCCGTCGTCATGCTTCGCCTGGGACACGTAGACGCTCGGCTCGGACCACGTCCTGCCATCGTCGGTGGACACGGAGGCGGCCCACAGCGGGGTGCCGGGCTCGAGGTCCGGAACAAGAGCGGGATCGCCGGAGACCAGAGCCCACACCGCGACGATCTGGTCGCTCGTCGCGCACGCGGTCATCGCCTTCGTCTTCGCGGGGAGGTTCCGGCCTGACCAGCCGTTGTCCCACATCAGCAGCCTCGGGTTGCCGGAACCTTTCGCGACGAAGGTGGGGTGACCGTCGACGACGCCGAGCGACCGGATGCGCGTCCCCGGAGCCGCGGGGTTGGGCAACGGCTGCACGTGGTCGTCGTCGAGATCGATGCGGAACGCCTTCACCGGCATGTGCGTGCCGTCGCCGGCGCACTCAGGTAGGTCGCCTTCGAGGTTGCCCGGGTCGGGAGGGCCCGGGTCGTCGCACTGCGAGCCGACGACGAGGATTGAGTTGTCGAGGATCACGACCTCGATCGCCGTGAGCTCGGTGACCGGTCCGTCCACGTCGACGGTGCGCCACGATTCGCCACCGTCGTTCGACAGCGCCAGTCCGGCGGTCTTCGATGCGCTGCCACTGAAGTCGCGGTCGCTGATCGCGACCACCGACCGGCCGGAGACCGCGATGCGGGGATACCCCGGTACCAATCCGGTGAGATCGCTGATGGCCTCGAACCCGGGCACATCCACTGGCTGCCTCACCGGGTGCGCAGCGAACTTCTTCGCCCCGTCGTCGGAACCGCAAGACACGAGAAGCGCAACGCAGGTAATGACGACCAGCCCGACCGCACCGATCCTCAGAGGCTCCACGACGTCTCCCGACCACGATGCAGCCGAACGACAGCCCGACGGAGTGTGCCACTTCATGTGGCCCTCGCTCAGTCGCCGACAGGCGAGCCTTCTGATTGGTCGGGGTGGCGGGATTTGAACCCACGGCCTCTTCGTCCCGAACGAAGCGCGCTGCCAAGCTGCGCCACACCCCGGTGTGGACGGACGAGCGTACCGCCCACTCGTTTCTGCGTGCGAACGTCTACGGATCTGGAGACGATCGCACGCAGAAAGGCTGATCAGCCGGGGTCGGGAGCGTCGGACACGCCCATCGACGAGCCGACCTGCTCGCGCTCGAACCACTCGCCGCCCGAGAGCAGCGCCTCGCCGGCGCGACGCAGGCGGAACGCGTCGAGCGGCTTCACCAGCCAGCCGTCTGCGTGGGACCGGCGGGCCAGGAAGAGGTCGGCGTCGCGGTCGAGCAGCATCAGGACCGGGATGTGCGGCAGCCGGTCGGCGCTCTCCTCGAGCCGGATGGCCATGCACACCGCCATCCCGCCCATGTTGCCGATCTGCAGGTCGAGCACGACGAGATCGGGCTCGGCCTCCTTGATGGCGGGCAGCACGTCGGCGCCCCGGCGCACCCGCCGGACCGTGGTGTCGCCCTCGGTCAGGGCGGCGTCCACGTCCTCGTGGATCCAGTCCGCATCGGTGGCCAGCAGCACGTCAGTCACAGCGTGAGCAGGCTATTCGCCGGAAGGTGTGCGGGCACAGCCACGGAGCGTGCAGGGTTCCTCGTCCTCCGTGGTTCCCCGCCGAAACCCCGGGGGTACCATTCCGGATTGCCCCCCATTCCCCGGAGGACGTGTGCTCGAGATCGAAGTCGAGTCGACGGACGCGTACACCCTGTGCCGTCCGGTGGGCGAGCTCGACGCCTACACCGTGAACGAGTTCCGTGAGGCGCTCGGTGGTGTCACCCACGCGCAGCGCCTGCTGATCGATCTCTCCGCCGTCCCCTTCATGGACTCGGCCGGCCTCGGCGCGCTGATCGGCGGCATCCGCCGCGCCCGCGAGGCGGGCGGGGACGTAGCGGTCGCCTGCAGCCGGCCCACGCTCACGCGTCTCCTGCACACCACCGGCTTCGATCGCATCGTCCCGGTCACCGAGACGCTCGACGGCGCGGTCCAAGCCTTGAGCGAAGGCGCCGTCGAGTAGCAGCGCTTCTCAAGCGCGCCCGCAAGCCGCCTTCAAGAGGTCCGCAAGCGACCGGTCGCATCCTGCGCTCATTCCCCGATGAGCCCAAGGAGACACCGATGTTCGCTCACCCGAAGACCCGCTTCGATCCCACCGAGATCGCCCCGGACACCTTCTTGATCCACGACCACCACGGCGAGGGTGAGGGCCCGGTCTCGGTCGGCCTCAACACGATGGTGATCCGGGCCGCCGAGCCCGTCGTCGTCGACACCGGCGTCGCCGAGAACCGCGAGCAGTACCTCGCCGACGTGTTCAGCGTCGTCGAGCCCGAGGACATCCGCTGGGTGTTCATCAGCCACGACGACATCGACCACACCGGCAACCTCAACGCGCTGATGGAGCTCGCGCCGAACGCGACGGCGATCGTCAACTGGTTCCTGCAGGAGCGCATGGGTGGCTCCCTCGCGGTGCCGCCGACGCGGCAGCGCTGGCTCGGCGACGGCGACAGCTTCACCGCCGGCGACCGCACGCTGCACCTGGTCCGGCCCCCGATCTACGACTCGCCGACCACCCGCGGTCTGTACGACTCGAAGACGGGCGTCTACTGGGCGTCGGACAGCTTCGCCTCGCCGATGCTGACCCCGGTGCGCGACGTCAGCGAGGCCGACGTGCCGTTCTGGACTGAGGGAATCAACACCTTCGACCGGTACATCAGCCCATGGCTCGACCTCGTCGACGACGCCCGCTTCCAGGCGACCGTCGACCGCATCGAGGCGCTCGCCCCTTCGGCGATGGCCGGCTGCCACACGCCGATCATCCGCGGCGAGCGCGTGGCCCAGGCCATCGCGGCCACCCGGCTTTCGCCCACCGCGATCGTGCAGCCCGAGCCGGATCAGGTCGTCCTCGACCAGATCAAGGCGGCCATCGAAGGTCAGCTCGCAGCCTGACCCTCAGCCTGCGAAGAGGTGCGTGCCGACCTCGTCGAGCCCGGCGAGGTCGTGCACGTCCGATCGCAGGAACGGCACCCGCACCACCGGGGCTGGCGCGACCTGGTCCGCCAGCCCCTCGAGGTGCTCCTCCTCGCGGGCAGCGACGAGCGTGAAGTCGGCGAGGTTGGCGTAGAGCTCACCGAGCGGCGTGCCCGCGAGCGTGTGCGCACGCTCGCGGTGCGCCTCGGGTCGCCCGCTCCCGAAGCGCGGGTGCATGCGGTTGACGATGAGGGCCCGCACCGGCAGCCCGCTCTCGCCGAGCTTGTCGGCGAAGAAGCGGGCCTCCTCGACCGTGTCGCGCCTCGGCGACGCGACGAGCACGAACGCGGTGTGCCGATCGTTGAGCAGGTCGAGCACGTGGCGGGCGCGCTCCTTGAAGCCCTCCTCCATGCCGTCGAAGGCCTGGAAGAAGGCGATCGCGTCGTCGAACACGTCCGAGCCGACGACGCGTGAAACACCGCGGATGAAGGTCTGCGCCGCCGCGTTGACCGCCTTCATCACGCCGCGGGTCGGCGCGGTGATCACGCGGTAGAGGCGGTGGTCGAGGAAGCGGGTGAGCCGGCGCGGCGCGTCGATGAAGTCGAGCGCGTGACGGGTCGGCGGCGTGTCCACCACGACCAGGTCGAAGTGGCCCTCCGAACGCAGCTCGTAGAGCTTCTCCATCGCCATGTACTCCTGCGTGCCCGACAGCGCGCCGGAGATGTTGCGGTAGAAGCGGTTGCCGAGGATGCGCTCGGCCTGATCGCCGTCGGCCGCGTAGCGGGTGACGATCGCATCGAAGGTGCTCTTCGTGTCGAGCATCACCGCCCACAGCTCGCCGTCGAAGTCGCCCTCGATCCGGACGGGTTCGTTGCCGATGCCTTCGAGGCCGAGCGCGTCGGCGAGCCGCTTCGCCGGATCGATCGTCACGACGACCGCGCGTCGCCCGGTGCGCGCCGCGTGCTGCGCGAGCGCGGCGGCGACCGTGGTCTTGCCGACGCCACCCGAGCCGCAGCAGATGATGATCTCGCTCGAGCCGACCAGCTCGACGAGCGCCTCGCTGCTCATCGGTCCTTCGACGCAGCGGTCGGTTCCAGGTCGGGCAGCGCGTCGATCCCGGCGAGCAGCTCGTCGGCGAGCGCGTCGAGCTCCGCGAGGCCGAGGTCGGCCTCGAACAGGTACGGCAGGCGCAGCTGGGGGAGCGGCAGTCGCTGCGCGAGGCGCTCGAGCTGCTCGGCCTGCAGGTCGGTCCGGTGCCGGCGGAACTCGGCCGCCTCGGTCAGCTGCTCCGCCTCGCCGGGTCGGAGCGAGGTACCCGCCTCGTCCGCCGCGGCCCGCGGGTCGGCGTCGATGCCCGGCCGCGTCGGGTACAGGCCGTTGACGACGACGGGCCCGAGGCTCACGCCCACGCGATCCTCGAGGCTGAACGCCGTGTCCACGAGCTCGTTGACCGGCGTCTCCTCCGGGAGGGTGACCAGCACGACCTGGCAGCGGCTCGGATCGGTGAGGAGCTCGAGCACGTCGGTCGCCTGCGCGTTGATCGGCCCGACCTTGACCGCGTCGGCGAGCGCGCGGGCCGACTGGAGGAACGTGATCGCGTGCCCGGCGGCGGGCGCGTCGAGCACGATCAGATCGGGCTCATGGTCGGTGCGGGCGGCCCGCTCCAGCTGCTTGACCTTGCCGAGCACGAGGATGTCGCGGATCCCCGGGATCGCGGTGGCCACCATGTCGAGCGCGCCGGACGACACGAGCCGCTTCGACAGGCGGCCCAGCCCGTGCTCTCGCAGGTACTCGAGCAGGGCGTCGTCGGGGGTCAGCGTCCGGGCCCGGATCGCGCCGGTCGTCCCGTCGGCCTCGGCCAGGTCCATCTCGTCGTAGGCGAGCGGCCGCACGTCGAACATGGAGGCCAGCCCGCTCTTGCCCTCCACCTCCACGATGAGCGACGAGAGCCCGGTGCGGGCGGCGGCACGAGCCATCACCGCGGACACCGTCGTTTTGCCGACACCGCCCTTGCCCGCCACGATGACGACCCGGGAAGCCCCGAAGAAGCGGCCGTGATCCACGTCCCGGGCTCCCTACGACGTCGAGGTTCTCGGAGACATGCCGTTGCGCAGGCTATGTGGTCGGTCCCGGCGGTCCGGGTTCCGCCCGATCCGCCTGGTCGCGGGTGCGGTGCTGGTGGCGACCGTGCTGGTCGCCGGATCCTCGGTGCACGCGCAGTCGCGCTCGGCCGATCCGCCCGAGGTGACCGTGGTGAAGATCAGCGGGCCGCTCGACCCGGTCCTCGCCGACTTCATCGAGGACTCGATCACCCAGGCCGAGCACCGCCGGGCGGCCTGGCTCGTGCTCTGGATGAACAGCTCGGACACGGTCATCCCGGACACGAAGGTGGCCGAGCTGGTCGAGCGGGTGCGCACGGCCAAGGTCCACGTGGCCATCTGGGTCGGCCAGTCCCGGGCCCGGGCCGAGGAGGGTGCCGGGCAGCTCACGGCGGTCGCCGACGCGGTCAGCATCGGGCTCCGAGGCCACCTGGGCCGGTTCGGGGAACCGGTCGTCGACCCGGCCCGCTTCACGCCGGCGTACCGGGACGCGCTCGCTCGGTTGAAGACCGAGAGCGTCAACGGCGAGACCGCCGAGGACCTCGGGCTGATCAAGGCGCAGGCGCCGAACATCGGGGACTTCCTCATCCGCCTCGACGGCGTGCAGACGAAGATCGTGAAGACCGACAAGGGTCCGCGGCGCACGCCGCTGGGCGTCGTGTTCCGGTCGCTGCCGGTGGGCAGCCGCTTCATGCACACGGTGGCCAGCCCTCCTGTCGCCTACCTCCTCTTCATCTTCGGCATGGGGCTCATCCTCTTCGAGCTGTTCACGGCGGGCGTGGGCGTCGCCGGGCTCGTGGGTGCGGGCGCCTTCGTGCTCGGTTGCTACGGCCTCGCCGTGCTGCCGGCGCGCCCCGGGGCGATCGCCCTGCTGGTCCTCTCGATGGTCGCCTTCGCGGTCGACGTCCAGACCGGGGTCCCCCGGGTGTGGACCGGGATCGGCACCGCCGCGCTGGTGACGGGGTCGCTGCTGCTCTACGACGGCGTCGGCATCTCCTGGATCACCCTGCTCGTCGGGATCGGCGGGATCCTCCTCTTCGTGCTCGGCGGCATGCCGACCATGGTCCGCACCCGGTTCTCGACGCCGACGATCGGGCGGGACTGGATGGTGGGCGAGGAGGGCGAGGCCGTCGCCCCGGTCGACCCCGACGGCGTCGTCCAGATCCGGGGCGCCCTCTGGCGGGCCCGCACCAACCGGGCGACCCCGCTGGCGGCCGGGGACCCCGTACGTGTGGTCGAGGTCGACGGTCTGCTCCTCGAGGTCGAGCCGCTCGAGGGGGCGGCCAAGGACTACCGGCACTGACGGCAAAAGCGGGCCTGACCAGCACCTCTGCTCGCGATAACGCCCGTTTCGCTCGCGAAAGTTGCCTCTTGTCACCCTAGGTCACCGGGCCTATGTTCGGCCTCTCGCCACAAGGGGGATGCCTGTGAGCGCACAGCGAGTCGAAGACGTTTGGCAACTTCGGGCTGCATGCCGGGGGCCGCAGTCCGTTGTCTTCTTCCCGCCCGCCACGTTCGAACGCAAGGACGAGAAGCTCGAGCGGGAGGCGCGCGCCAAGGACATCTGCCGGACGTGTCCGGTGAAGGAGCCGTGCCTCGACTACGCGGTGCGGATCAAGGAGCCCCACGGCATCTGGGGCGGTCTCAACGAGGCCGAGCGCCGCAACCTGCTCGTCTCCGCCTGAACCTCTAGCGGCGCTTCACCTGCTGCGCGCCCTGCCCGGCGCGCCACCAGTCGACGACCAGCTCGTCATCCTCGACGCGCGTGAGGACGAGCTCGTCGACCTCGATGCGGAAGAGGTGCATCGGCCCCTCGGGGATCGAGATGCCCTCGTAGACGCGCGCGATCTCGGCCGGATCGGTGACCTCGACGGCGTGCCCGCTGATGCGGGCGTCGCCGTCGGCGAGCGTCTCGTCCGCGGTGGAGCTGTGCAGCGCGAACCGAGGATCGCGCTGGAGGTCCTGCGCCTTGCGGGCGCCGTGCATGCCGCCCAGCCAGGCGTTGCCCACCGAGAAGGTGATCTCGGTGCCGCTGATGCGCGGGGACCCGTCGCGCCGGAGGGTGGCGAGCGTGTGGTGCTTGGCCGACTGGAACCGGGCCTGCACCCGCTCGGCCAGGTCAGGTGCGTCGGCGAGGACGTCGTTCCACGAGGTCATGGAAGCGCGGTACGGCGGGGCCGTGACAGGGCCGACTCCCGGGCCAGGCGGTCGATCCGCTGCAGCGCGACCGCGCCGACCAGTGCGTAGGGCGCGACGAGCAGCGGCACGTCGATGCCGACCTGGCAGCGCCGGGCGTCGATCGACACGACCCGGTGGGCGGTCGCGGGCACGCCGGCGACGCTCCACGACCAGAGGTGGCCCTCCTCGAAGCGGGTGACGTCGAAGTCGAGCCACGGCCCGACCGGGGGCCGGATCTGGCCCCGGCTGCCGGGCCCGAGGAAGCGGCCCTGGTGGCGGACCTCGCTGACCGAGGGCCCCCACCTCGTCCACGTCGTCGTGTCGATCAGCACCCGCCACACGTGCGCGGCCGGCGCCTCGACGACCCGGGAGACCCACATCGAGGCGACGGTATCCTGACCCGGTGACGCTGCTCGCTCTGGTCCTCATCTTCGTGGTGGGACCGATCGTCGAGCTGTACGTGATCATCCAGGTCGCCCACGTGATCGGCGGGTGGGAGACGATCGCCCTGCTGCTCGTCGAGAGCTTCATCGGCGCGTGGTTGATGAAGCAGCAGGGACGCATGGCGCTCCGCCGCCTGACCCAGTCGCTCGACGCGGGTCGCATGCCCACCAAGGAGCTGGTCGACGGCGGCCTCATCCTGTTCGCCGGCGCGCTGATGATCGCGCCGGGCTTCATCACCGACGCGCTGGGCTACCTGCTGCTCATCCCGCCGACGAGGGCGGTCTTCCGGGGTCTGTTGATGCGCCGCTTCCGCAGCCGGATCGAACTGGGGCGCTCGGTCGGTCCCAGGCTCCGCATGTTCACCTTCGGTGGCCGCGGCGACGTGTACGACACGACCGGCCGGGAGCAGGGTCGGCGCGAGCTTCCGTGACGGCGGTCGAGGTCCGGGACGCGGCGACCGTCCTTCTGCTGCGCGACACCGACCCGGACGCCGACGGCGACGCGCTCGAGGTGTGCATGCTCCGTCGACGAGCCGAGTCGGAGTTCGTCGGTGGCGCGATGGTGTTCCCCGGCGGCGCGGTCGACCCCGAGGATCGCCACGACGACCTCGAGGACGTCTGCCGCGGCCGCACCGACGCGGAGGCTTCGGCGATCCTCGGCATCGACTCCGGCGGCCTCGCGTTCTGGGTCGCCGCGATCCGCGAGAGCTTCGAGGAAGCGGGCGTCCTGCTCGCCTACCACGCGGACGGCGACGTGATCCGGCTCGACGACGACGCGACCAACGAGCGGTTCGCGACGCACCGCATCGCGGTCGACCAGGGACGTCGCCGCCTGGTCGACGTGTGCGAGGAGGAAGGCCTGCGGCTGGCCGTCGACGCCATGTGGTACTTCGGGCACTGGATCACACCCGAGGGCGCGCCCCGTCGCTACGACACCCGCTTCTTCGTGAGCCTCGCCCCGCCTGCGCAGACGCCGGTGCACGACGACCACGAGGTCGTCGACAACGTCTGGATCCGGCCGAAGACCGCGCTGGACCGCCACCGCGCCGGTGACTTCCCGATGCTCCCGCCCACCGTGGCCAGTTTGCGTGCCGTGTCGCGGTTCGCGAGCGCGCGCGACGCGCTCGCCGCAGCGGCGCAGATCACCGACGTGCCGACGATCCTGCCGAGGGTCGTCGTCGACGAGGGTGGCGTGCGCATCGTCCTGCCCGGCGACGAGGAGTACGGCGAGGGCGACACCGGCGGTGAACCGCTCGGTCACTGGCCGCTCGCGGCGGGAGGTCGTGATGGCTCGAGCAAGTGACCAGGTCGCGGTGGACGGGCCGAAGCCGATCGTCGTCGACGTCGCGACGGCGCTGAGCCCGCTGGTCCGCCGGATCACCGCGGCGAACCCCGGCTTCATGACCGGCCCGGGCACGAACACGTACCTCGTCGGCATCGACGAGATCGTCGTGGTCGACCCCGGTCCAGACGACCCCGCGCACTTGGACGCGATCGCAGGCTGCGGCGGCGACCGCATCCGTTGGATCGTCTGCACCCACACGCACCCCGACCACTCGCCGGGCGCGGCGAGCCTGAAGGAGCGCACAGGAGCCGAGGTCCTCGCCTACGACGAGCGCGACGGGCTCGTGCTCGACGGTGCGCTGGCCGACGGCGACGCGATCGACGGCTCGGAGTTCCGCCTGATCGCCGTGCACACGCCCGGCCACGCGTCCAACCACCTGTGCTTCCTGCTCGAGCAGGAGCGACTGCTGTTCTCGGGCGACCACGTGATGGAGGGTTCGACGGTGGTCATCAGCCCGCCGGACGGCGACATGGCGCAGTACTTCGCGTCGCTCGAGCGGCTGCGCTCGTGGCGGCCGCGGCTGCGGGCGATCGCGCCCGGGCACGGCCTGCGCATCGACGACCCCGAAGCGAAGCTCGTCGAGTACATCCGGCACCGCCGTGCCCGCGAGGAGCAGGTCGCCGAGCTCGTGCGCAACGCCGGGTCGATCACGCCCGAGGAGCTCGTCGCGATCGTCTACACCGACGTGATCGACGACCTGCGCCCGGTGGCCCAGAAGTCGGTGTGGGCCCATCTGCGGAAGCTGGCGGATGACGGCCGGGTCGTCGGGGAGGACCCCGACGACATCGAGGCTGCGTGGTCGATCCCGGCCTGACCGCGACGCCGGTACCACCGACCGCCGGAAGAGCAGCCGCCGGCCGGCACGCTCGCGTCGGAGTGAGCGGCTCCTTCCGACGCATCGTCGCCGTCACGCTGCTGTCGGTCGTGGCGCTCGTTGCGTGCCAGCCCGACCCGACCGGCGGGAAGCGCCCCCCGGCGCGCGGCGCGACGGTCCCGGCGTTCGGCGGTTCGATCCGCGCCGCGACCCTCGACGACGTGCAGCGGTCGTGGCACGAGGGCTGCCCGGTGGACTGGCACGACCTGTCCGTCGTACGGGTGTCGTACTGGGGCTATGACGGCGAGCGCCACGTCGGTTCGCTCGTCGTGCACGACCTCGCCGCGACCGAGGTGCGTGACGTCTTCGACAGCCTCTACCGGTACCGGTTCCAGATCCAGCGCGTCCACCTCGTCGACTACTACGGCGCGAGCGACGACCGCTCGATGGCCGCGAACAACACGTCCGCGTTCAACTGCCGGCGGGTGGCCGGGTCGTCGTCGTGGTCGATGCACTCCTACGGCACCGCGATCGACGTCAACCCGATGCAGAACCCGTCGGTCATCGGGACCACCTACGCGCCGCCCGGCAGCGAGCGGTGGAAGGACCGCAGCGACGTCGTTCCCGGCATGGCTGTCGAGGGCGACGCGCTGGTCGGCGCGTTCGACTACGTCGGTTGGAAGTGGGGCGGGCGCTGGAAGACCAAGAAGGACTACCAGCACTTCTCCATCAACGGCCAGTAGTCAGGCGTCGGCCGCGTCGAGCGCCGCCACCGCGGCCTGGAGCATGCGGGCGCTGCAACCGGCCATCTCGGTGGGGGGCACCGCCTCGTCGACGATGCGGGTGGCGATGGCCCGGAAGGCCTCCGCCGCAGCGCCGCTGCCGAGCGCGATCGGCTCGCCGGTGTCGCCGCCTGCGGACACCGCCGGCTCCAGCGGCACCTGGCCGAGCAGGGGCACGCCGGCGTCGGTGGCCAGCGCCTCGCCGCCGCCCTCACCGAAGAGGGGGTACTCGGTGCCGTGGTCGCACGTGAAGGTGCTCATGTTCTCGACCACCCCGGCGACCCGCAGGTAGCTCTTGCGCGCCATGCTCACCGCGCGGATCGCGACCTTCTGGGCGGCGACCGCCGGCGTCGTGACGATGATGACCTCGGCGCGCGGGATCAGCTTCGCCACCCCCATCTGCACGTCGCCGGTGCCCGGCGGCATGTCGATCAGCAGGTAGTCGAGGTCGTCGCCCCAGGCGACGTCCTGCAGGAAGTGCTGCACGCCGCGGTTGAGCATCAGGCCGCGCCACATCAGCGCCGTCTCCTCGTCCTCGACGAGGAAGCCCATCGACACCACCCGCAGCACGCCGTCGCCGACGCGCCGCTCGTTCGGGACCATGACCCGCCGCTCGCCCTTCTCGCGCCCGGCGAGCCGCCCGGAGACGCCGAGCATGCGCGGGACCGAGAAGCCCCAGACATCCGCGTCGAGCACGCCGACCTTCAGCCCGCGGGCGGCGAGCGCAGCGGCGAGGTTCACCGTGACCGAGGACTTGCCGACGCCGCCCTTGCCCGAGGCGATCATCACGACCCGGGTGGTGGGGCCGACCGATGTGTCCTCCTCCCGCTGGGAGATGTTCCAGCGGGCCTTGGCCATGGCCGAGGTCTTCTCCTCCTGGGTCATCTCGGTCCACTCGATGCGGACCCGGTCGACGCCGGGGGCCGAGCCGACACGGGCCCGGATGTCCTTCTGGATCTGGGCCCGCAGGGGGCAGCCTGCGGTGGTGAGCGCGATCGTCACGACCGCCTCGCCGTCGGGTCGCAGGGCCGCGGAGCGGACCATGCCGAGCTCGACGATGTCGCTGCCGAGCTCGGGGTCGATGACGCCGCGGAGGAGCCCCAGGAGGTCCTCGGAGGTCGGCGGCGCTTCGGTCACGCCGGGATTCTACCGGCCCAGCCCGTGTAATCTTGGGGAGTGGACCGGCTCGCCATCTTGAAGGCGCTCGGTGACAACACCCGCTACGCCATCTACCTCGAGCTGGCCCGGGCGGCGTCACCGCTGGCCACCGCGGACGTCGCGGAGAGCCTCGGCCTGCACCCCAACACGGTCCGTCCGCACCTCGAGCGGATGCGCGAGGTCGGCCTGCTCGCGGTCGAGAGCAACCCCGGAGGCGGCCCGGGTCGCCCCCAGCACCGCTACTCCCTGGCCCCTGACAGCCCCGGCCTGGGTCTCGAGCCGCCGTCGTTCCCGATGCTCGCCCGCATGCTGCTGCGCATGGCCGAGGCCACCGGTGCCGGCGCGGAGGAGGCGCTCGACGCCGGTCGCGACCAGGGCCGCACCGACGCCCCGACCCTCGCCGGCCGCAGCTGCCTGGCCGCGGTCGAGGCCCGCATGGCCGAGCTCGGCTTCGACCCCGCGGTGGCCACCGAGGAGCAGGTGGCGACCGTGGCCTTCGCGCACTGCCCGTTCCGGGACCTGGCCGAGGAGCGTCCCGACCTGATCTGCAACCTGCACCGGGGCCTCGTCGAGGGGCTCGTCGCCGGCGTCGGCGGAGCCACGGTCGAGGCCTTCGGCACGCTGGTCGACCGGGCTCCCTGCCGGGTCGATCTGCGGCTCGACGACCAGGTCGACGAGCCGCTTCCGGTCGCAGGCCGGTAGCATCGCAACCGTGATCGCGCTCACCGACAACGCGGCTGCCAAGGTCAAGGAGCTCGTCGACGCCGAGGGCGAGGAGCACCTCGCGCTGCGGGTCGCCGTCCGACCTGGCGGTTGCTCAGGCTTCAGCTACGAGATGTTCTTCGACACCGACGTCGCCGCCGATGACCTCACGGCCACCTACGGCGATGTGAAGGTCGTCGTGGATCCGAGCAGCGCCCAGCTCCTCACCGGCGCCACGCTCGACTACAAGGACGGCCTGCAGCAGGCCGGCTTCTCGATCGACAACCCCAACGCGCAGCGCACCTGCGGCTGCGGGCAGAGCTTCTCCTAGACCGCTTCGTCGGTTTCGGGCGCGACCGTCAGGTCGTCGCCCACTTCTGGAGGATCGCCTGCAGAACCCTCCCGCCGATCGTCTGCGCGCCCTGCGGGCTGAAGTGCGCACCGTCGTCAGGACGGAGGCGGACGCCGTCGACCTCGGTGGGGCAGTGGGTGACCGAGCCCGCGCACACGA
>JAFBAD010000103.1 GCA_019247975.1 Acidimicrobiia bacterium | reverse complement strand
GATGCGACGCGCTCGTCGCTCGCTCCGCCAGCTCGTGCTCCACCCGGGCCCGCACGGGACCCACCACCATGTCCGCCGGGAGACCCTCGAGGGTGGCGAGCAGTCTGGCGCCGACCACCTCGGCGTCGCGCACCCGACCGAGCGCGGCGGCGAGCCAGCGCAGCTCGCGACGGATCGGTTCGGTGCGGGTGTCGTCCAGGAACGGCTTCCACGTGGCGAGGTCGCAGCGCAGCCGCACGGCGGCGTTCCGCATCTCGACCACCGCATCGGGCCGGCCGGTCCGCACCGCCCGGTCGTGGTCGACGAGTGCGCCCACCTCCGTGCGGAGACGCTCGCGCAGCACACCCGCCGCCGAACCGTCCCGCGCGTCACCCCGTAGGTCGATGACCGGCCGCGCCGCCCCGCCGAGCGCCCGGTGCAACGTCGCGTCGCCGGTGGGGAGCTCCTCCAGCAGGTCGAGCGAGGCGACCACCAGCTCGAGGAGGTCGGTCGCTCCGCCGCTCAGCTCCACGGTGAGTTGGCGCCAGTGGCTGAGCTCGATGCAGCCAGTGGTGAACCGCTGCCCGTCGACGACGTCGTCCGCGAGGCGGGCGAGCTCCCGTCCGTCGATGTCGAGCAGGCGGCGCTCGACGCGCGCCGTGCGGACCGACGCGACGGGCTCGAGCCGCCGGTCGCGCACCGCGCCGACGACGGCCTCGACGACTTCGGCCGGAACGGCGCCGTCCGAAGCGTGGGCGGGTGCCTCGAGCTCGACCACCGCGCCGTCGTCGCCCCGCGTGCGCAGCAACCACCCTGCCTGCGTGCGTCGCACCGACGAGTGGCGCGCCGCGAGCCGCAGGTCCGCGGTGTCGTAGTAGGTCGTGACGAAGTGGGTCTCGACCGGATCGGTCACCTTGGCCACCGGGTCGAGCGTCGTGAGGTCAGGCAGCGAGAACGATCGCCGTGCGACCTCGAAGGCACGTGACCGGCCGAGCCCCAGCCGTGCGCTCACTGCCCCCGATGCCTACCACTTCGGCCGAGGGTGTGTGTCAGTTGGCGAGCGATGCACCGATCGGCTTGTAGTCCTTGTTGACCTGCCCGCCGAAGAACACGAGCGCCGAGAAGCAGACGAGCGCGATCAGTGCGAGGAGCAGCGCGTACTCGACGAGCGAGGCGCCCCGTTCCGCGTCACCGGATCGCGCCCGCGAGAACATGGTGACGAGGTGGTACATGACCCTCGTTCGGCCCTGCAGAAGACCAGTTGAGGGGCCGATCGGCTCAAATTCCACCGGCCGCACCATTTCGGGTTTGACTCTCGTTCTCATTTTAGGTCAGGCTGCCCAGCCGTGGCTCCGCCGCAGATCAGCAGGGTCGTGCGGGTCCTCGCGCTGGTGGTCGGCACGGCCCTCGTCGCGACCCTCACGGGGTGCGGATCCGACCGGCCGGACGACGGCCGGCTCCAGGTCGTGGCCGCCTTCTACCCCCTCGCGTGGATGGCCCAGGGCGTGGGTGGCGACCGGGTCGACGTGCGCAGCCTCACCGGCGCGGGTCAGGAACCGCACGACGTCGAGCTCGCCGCCCGCGACGTCGGCGCGGTCGTCGACGCGGACGCGGTCGTGTACCTGCGCGGTTTCCAACCTGCGATCGACGACGCGACGCACGAAGCCCACGACGACCGCGTGTTCGACGCGGCACCGGCTGCGGACCTCGACCGCCGCGTGGAGGGCGGCACCGATCCCCACTTCTGGCTGGACCCGGTGCGCTTCGAGGCGGTCACCAAGGCGTTCGCGTCGTTCCTCGCGCAGCGCGACCCGGCCCACGCAGCCGCGTACGCGACACGGCGCGATCACGTGGTCGCGCAGCTGCACGCCCTCGACACGCAGCTCCGTCACGGGCTCGCGTCGTGCCGCCACGACGAGCTCGTCACCAGCCACGAGGCGTTCGGCTACCTCGCCGCCCGCTACGGCCTGCGGCAGGTCGGGATCACCGGCATCGCCCCGGAGGCGGAGCCGTCCCCTCGCCAGCTCGCCGCGGTGAGCCGCTTCGTCGACGGCCACCACGTCGACACCATCTACTTCGAACCGCTCGTGAGCTCGGACATCGCGGACGCGGTCGCGTCCGAGACCGGCGCGCGGACCGCGGTCCTCGATCCGATCGAGTCGCTGAGCCGTGCGTCGGCCGGTGACGACTACCCGGCGGTGCTGCGGGCGGACCTCCGCACGCTCCGCCGGGGGCAGGGCTGCCGGTAGGCCGACGAGGAGGTGCCGCCCGGGCGAGGGGCGGGCCACCATGGACGGGTGACGGAGACCGAGCGGCCGGCGGCCGGCGTGTGGGACGCCGACCGGCGCCGGCTGACCCTCGGTCTCGTCCTGACCATCACGCTCGTCGCGTTCGAGTCGCTCGCCATCGCCACCGTGATGCCCGAGGTCGCCGACGACCTCGGTGGGCTCGGGCTCTACGGCTGGGTGTTCAGCGGGTTCTTCCTCGGCAGCCTGATCGGCATCGTCGCCGCAGGACAGGCGGCCGACGCACGCGGCACCGCGCCGCCCTTCATCACCGGTCTGCTCCTGTTCAGCGGAGGGCTGCTCGTCGGCGGGCTGGCTCCGTCGATGGGCGTGCTCGTCGCCGCGCGCGTCGCGCAGGGGATCGGGGCCGGTGCGATCCCCGCGATCGCGTACGCGAGCGTCGCCCGCGGCTACCCGCCTGCCCTCCGCTCGCGCGTCTTCGCGATCTTCTCCACCGCCTGGGTGGTCCCCGGCCTCATCGGTCCGGCGCTGAGCAGCGCGATCGCCGGCGCGCTCGGCTGGCGCGCCGTGTTCCTCGCGCTGCTCCCGATCGTGGCGGTGGCCGCGGTCATCACCGTCCCTGCGCTGTCGCGGACGGCGCCCGAGATCGACGGCGACCCCGCACCGCCGCCGCCCGACCTCCGGGGGATCGCGATCGTGCTCGTGATCGGCGTGGCCGCGGTGCTCGTCGCGCTCAGCGGCGCTCCGATCGTGATCGCCGTCCTGCTGGCCGTCGTGGGCGCGCCGATGGCGGCGTGGGCCTTCGTGCGGCTGGTCCCGCCCGGCACCGTGCGGCTCGCCGCGGGCATGCCGGCCGCGATCCTCGTGCGGGGGATCCTCACGTTCGCGTTCTTCGGCGGCGACGCCTACGTCTCGCTCACCCTGGTCGACGTGCGCGACCAGGCGACCTGGGTCGCCGGCATCGCCCTCACCGGCACGACGCTCTCGTGGACCGCGGGCGCGTGGGTGCAGGAGCGCTTCATCGGGCGGACCGGTCCGCGCCGGCTCGTCACGATCGGCTTCGCGCTCGTCGCGGTCGGCACCTCGTTGATGTTCGGCGCGCTCGGGCCGTTGCCGGTCGTCGCTGCGGTCGCGGTGTGGTCCGTCGCCGGGTTCGGCATCGGGCTCGCGTACGCCTGCCTGTCGGTCACGGTCCTCGGCCTTGCCGAGCCCGGCAAGGAGGGCTCTGCGTCGGCGTCGCTCCAGCTCAGCGACGTGCTCGGGGTGTCGCTCGGCACCGGGTTCGGGGCCGCGTGCATCTCGATCGGGGAGTCCCACGGCTGGGCGACCCGCAGCGCCCTCACCGTGACCTACGCGGTCACGCTCGTCGTCGCGATCGCCGGTCTCGGTGCGTCCCGGCGCTTGCCGGACGCGGTGCCTTCCTAGAAAGCTCTTCCATCCGTGCTCGTGGCGCCGACTGGGGGTGGGATGCGGATCGGGTTCGTCGAGCCTCACCTGTCCCGTGACGGGGCGGTGCGCAGGATGGTCGAGTTCGCCAACCGCCTGACCGATCGCGGCCACCACGTCACCTTCTACGTGCCCGACGACCAGTCGCTCACCTGCACGTGGCTCCCCATGCGGGCCGGCGTGCGGCCACTGCCCGACGGCTTCGACGACGAGCTCGATGTGGTGTGCTTTCACCACGAGCGCCAGTGGCACCTGCTCGACCGGTTCACCCGGGCCCGGCGCCGCGTCCACTACGTCGACCACGGCCAGCGGCGCAGCCGGGACGCGCTGACCGCGCCGGTCGACCTGCAGCTCGCGACCAGCAACTGGACCGCGGACCGGGTGGAGGAGGTGACCGGGCACCGGCCGGTCGTGATGACCGGCGGCGTCGATCGCGCCACCTTCCACCCCTTCGACCTGCCGAAGCGCCACCGCATCCTCTGCACCGGCGACCGTGAGCGGCCGTGGAAGGGCACCGACACGGTCAAGGAGGCAGGCCGCATCCTCGGCATCCCGGTCGCCGGCTTCGGCCGCAAGGAGCTGACCGAGGCCGCGCTGGGCCGCACCTACGCAGCGGCGGAGGTCTTCGCGGTCGGGAGCTGGTTCGAGGGCTTCGGTCAGCCGGGGCTCGAGGCGCTGGCCTGCGGGGTCCCGCTCGTCACGACCGACAACGGCGGTTGCCGCGAGTACGCGGTCGACGGCGAGACCGCGCTGCTCGTGCCGCCCAAGGACGCGCCGGCGATGGCCGGCGCGCTGCGGCGACTGCTCGACGACCGCGCGCTCGCCGCGACGCTCGTCGCCAACGGGCTCGAGGTCGTCGCGCGCGACTTCGACTGGGACGAGCGCACCGACGCGCTCGCCGAGGTGCTCGACGGCATCGTCGCCGACCCCTCGCCGGCGCCGATCGGCGGCCGGCCCGAACCGCACCCGAGCCCCGAGCTGTCGATCGTCACGCTGCAGTGGAACGGCCTCGGCTACACGCAGCGGATGGTCGAGTCGGTGCGGGCCCACACCGACGTGCCCTACGAGCTGATCGTCATCGACAACGGATCGACGTGGGAGGCGGCGAGCTACGCCGAGAGCGCGGCCGACCACGTGGTCCTCAACGGCGAGAACAGAGGGTTCGCGGCGGGCATGAACCAGGGCCTCGAGATGGCCAAGGGCGACTACGTCGCCTTCTGCAACAACGACATCGTCGTCCCGCCCGGCTGGGCCAGGGCGCTGCTCGAGACAGCTCGGAGCCGGCCGCGGGCGGGGATCGTGGTCCCGGCGTTCACCGCGGCACGCAACCTGAACACGGTCCGGTCCGAGCCGGGCACCTCGGTCGAGCCCCTGCCCCCGTTCTCGTCGGCGCCGAGCGCAGTCGTGTACGTGATGCCGACGGACCTGATCCGGTCGCTGGGCGGTTGGTCCGAGCGCTACGCGGTGGCGAGTGGTGAGGACCTGGACCTGGCCTTCAGCGTGTGGGTCAACGACCTCGACATCGTGTTCGACAGCCGGGTGCTGATCGACCACGTCGGCAAGGTGACCGCGTCGGGCCTCGACGACTGGCGAGGGCTGTGGCTGCGCAACCGCCAGCTGTTCCTCGACATCTGGGGCGGTGACGGCGAGGTCCCGCAGCTCGACACGTGCGACCCCGAGCGCTTCGAGCGCAACCGGCAGACCGCCCGCGCCGCGGCCGGTTGGATGCGACGGTTCTTCGCCGAGCGCGACAAACGCCTACCGATGGTCCCGACCAGCCGCGCCCGCGCGGTCGCCGGGCAGGTCGCGCAGCGGGCCCGCCCTGCGTGGGACGTCGTGTGGCCGATGCTCCCGCCGAAGGTCGCGCAGTCGATCCGCCGCCGCACCAAGCGCCTCGGCGGGTTGCACTAGACGATCGCTAGCCCAGCTCCTGCAGGTCCTCGTCGGTGAGCTGCAGGTTGGCTGCAGCCACGTTGTCCTCGAGGTGCTCGACCGAGCCGGTGCCCGGGATGGGCAGCATCTGCGACGAGCGGGCGAGCAGCCAGGCGATCGCGACCTGGACCGGGCTCACGCCGTGGCGGTCGGCCACTGCGGCCAGCGCGTCGCCCTCACCGGGCTCGTGGCCGCCGATCGGCGCCCACGGGATGAACGCGATGCCGCGCTCCTCGGTGCGGGCCAGCACGTCGTCGGAGCTGCGGTCGCTGGGGTTGTAGCGGTTCTGCACCGACACGATCGGCGTGAGCTCGAGCGCCCGGTCGAGCTGGTCGACGTCGACGTTCGACAGCCCGATGTGGGCGATCTTCCCCTCGTCGTGCAGCTCGACCAGCGTGCCGACCGACTCCTCGAACGGGACCTCGGGGTCCGGGCGGTGGAACTGGTAGACGTCGATCTGCTCGACGCCGAGGCGCCGCAGGCTGCCCTCGCACGCCTCGCGCAGGTGCTCGGGGCGACCGTCGGGGCGCCACAGCCCCGGTCCGTCCCGCAGCAGCCCACCCTTGGTCGCGATGACGACGTCGTCGGGGTAGGGGCTCAGCGCCTCGGCGATCAGCTCCTCGCTGACGTCGGGTCCGTAGCTGTCAGCGGTGTCGATGAAGCCGACGCCCAGCTCGACGGCACGGCGCAGCACGGCCAGCGCGGTGTCGTGGTCGGCCGGGGGACCCCAGATGCCCTGACCGGTGATGCGCATCGCCCCGAACCCCAGCCGGGGGACGGTGTACGCCCCGCCGACGTCGATGGTTCCGGATGCGGTCGCGGTGAGCTCGGGCACCGACCGAACCTACCCACCGGCGACGCCGGCTCATCCGAGCGGCGGCTCTGCCGATCGGTACGGGGTGGCCGAGGCGACGTCGATCGATCTCGTCGCCGACCAGCTGCTCGCCGCGCTGCCCGATCCGGTGGTCGTCGTCGACACCGTCGGTCGGCTGGTCTGGGCCAACGCCGAGGCCGAGTCGGTCTTCGGCATCAGCCAGGAGACGATGCAGGGCCGGCTGCTCAGCGCGCTCGTCCACCCCGACGACCTCGTCACCGCGTTCGAGTCGCTGGCGACGGTGCAGCACAAGGCGCTCGGCTCGCTCATCGCCATCCGCATCCGCCACGCGTCGAAGACCTACCGCCACTACGAGGTGCGCGGGCGTGCGCTCCCCGGTCCGGGGGACCAGACCTGCGTGGCGCTCGTCCTCCGCGACGTCACCGACCGGCGCCACTGGGAGGTCGACGGCGGCGACGGAGCCCGCCTGCGCGCGATCGTCGACCACGCCCCGGGCATCACGATGGTGCTCGGCGCGGACGGCCGGATCCGGGGGGCCAGCCGTGCGCTCACCTCGATGCTCGGCCGGAGCATGGAGGCCTCGCTCGGGCGCACGCTCGTCGAGCTGATCGACCCCGCCGATGCACCGCTGGTCCGCGAGGAGGTGACGGCTGCGCTCGCGGGCGCGCCCCACCGCGCGTTCGACGCCACCGCGCTCGGGTCCGGCGAGGAGCGGGTGCCGATGACCTTCACGATCCGCAACCTGCTCGACGACCAGGCGGTCGAGGGCCTCGTCGTCACCGCGGTGGACGTCAGCGCGCTGGCCGACGCCAAGCTGCGCCTCGAGCACATGGCCACCCACGATCCGCTGACCGGGCTCTCCAACCGACACCACCTGATGAGCCGGCTCGACGTCGCCCTCGGCACGGTGCCCGAGCTGCCGGTCACCCTCGCGTTCATCGACCTGGACGGCTTCAAGGCGGTCAACGACCACCACGGCCACATGGTCGGCGACTCGGTGCTCGCCGAAGCCGGACGGCGCATCCGCGCCGCCACGCCGAGCGCCGACACCGTCGCCCGCCTCGGTGGCGACGAGTTCGTGGTCGTGTTCCGCGAGCCGCAGCCGTCCGAGATCGCCCGCATGCGCCACACCATCGAGGAGTCGATCCCGCTGCCCGGCGGGGCGCGGGCCGAGCTGCTCGCCAGCGTGGGCGTGGCCACCCGCCACCCCGGTGAGCGGGCCGAGGACCTGCTGGCCCGGGCCGACGAGGCGATGTACCGCGACAAGCGCGACCACGCCGGCCGCAGCCGGCTCCCGTCCCCTCTGCGCCGCCTCCGCTTCGGTCAGGAGGAGAAGCGCAGCCGGAGGTGACGGATGCCGGTGTGGCGGTTGCTGCGCGTCCACTCGACCGGCGCGGCCTGCTCGATGGAGCCGAAGCGGGGGAGCAGCTCCTCGAACACCACCCGCATCTCGAGCCGGGCGAGGTGCGCGCCGAGGCAGTGGTGCAGGCCGTGGCCGAAGGAGAGGTGCGGGTTCGGGTCGCGCCGCAGGTCGAACCGCTGGGCATCGCTGAACACCTGCTCGTCGCGGTTGGCCGAGCCCTCCCACACCAGCACCTTGTCGCCGGGCGCCAGCTGGTGGCCGGCCAGCTCGGTGGCCGTGGTGACGGTGCGTCGCTTCGACGGTGACGGCGTCGTCCAGCGCAGGACCTCCTCGACCGCCGGCGTGAGCAGCCCTGGGTCGGCGCGCAGGTCGGCCAGTTGGTCGGGCTCGTCGACGAGCGCGAGCAGGCCGCCGGCGATCGCGTTGCGGGTGGTCTCCGAGCCGGCGGCGAACAACAGCGAGAAGAACGCGTACAGCTCGCCGTCGGACAGCCGCGGCGGATCGGCGTCCTCCAGGTCGGCGTGGACGACGACCGAGAGCATGTCGTCGGTCGGGTGCGCCCGCTTCGACGCGATCAGCTCGACGCCGTAGTCGAACATGCTCGTCTGGTCCTCGGTCGGGCGTCCCGTCGCTGCGAACCCCTGGCCGTCCTCGCGGATGTCGAAGCCGGGATCGACCAGCCGCCAGAGGTCGTGGCGATCCTCCTCGGGCACGCCCAGAAGGATGCAGATCATCTGCATCGGGAGCTCGGCCGCCACCGTCTCGAGGAAGTCGACCTCCTCGCCGTCGGTGATGCCGTCGAGGAGCAGGCGGGTGCGGCGCCGCAGCTCGTCCTCCACCCGGCGCACCATGCGCGGGGTGAGCCCGGTGCTGACCAGCCGCCGGATCCGCGCGTGGCGCGGGTCGTCCATCATGTTGAGGACGAGGCCGGCGAACTCGATGTCCTGCAGGAGCGTGCCGCCGTACCTGCGGTCGCCGCCCCGCTCCGACGAGTAGGTCGCCGGGTCCCGGAGCACCTGGAGCACCTCGGCGTGGGTGGCCACCGACCAGAAGCCCTCGCCGTCGGGCGTGTGCTCGGTGGGTTCGTGCCACCAGACGGGCGCGACGGCGCGGTGCCGGGTGAAGAGGTCGTGCGGGAAGCCCCCGGCGAAGGCGTCGAGGTCGGTCAGGTCGACGCCGGCGAGGTCTGCGACGGTCACGTCCCGTACGCTCGCGCGCCATGAGCGACGGTGTGACCGACGGGCCCGTTTTCGACGCCGACAATCACTACTACGAGGCGATCGACGCGTTCACCCGCCACCTCGATCCGGCGCTCGCGCCGCGCTGCGTCGAGTGGGCGGAGATCGGCGGCCGCAAGTACCACGTGCTCGGTGGACGGGTCAGCCACGCGGTGGCCAACGCGACGTTCGACCCGATCTCGAAGCCGGGCTGCCTGCACGACTACCTCCGCGGGAACCAGGACGGCATCAACCCGCTGACCGCGCTGCGGGACCACGAGCCGATCCGGCCCGAGTACCGCGACCGCGACGCCCGCATCGAGGTGCTGGACCGCCAGGGCCTGGAGGGGTGCTGGATGTTCCCGACGCTCGGGATGATCTACGAGGAGCCGCTCTCGCACGACCCCGAAGCGGTGTGCCACACGTTCCGCGCCTTCAACCGGTGGCTGGCCGAGGACTGGGGCTTCGTGCACGACGACCGGGTCTTCGCTGCGCCGTACCTCACCCTGGCCGACCCGGACTGGGCGGTCGAGGAGCTGGAGTGGGCGCTGGGTGCCGGCGCACGGCTCGTCGTCATGCGTCCCGCAGCACCGAGGACGGTGCTCGGCCAGCGCTCGCCGTTCGACGAGATGTTCGACCCGTTCTGGTCGCGCCTCGAGGAGGCGGGGATCACCGTGGTCGTCCACGCAGGCGACTCCGGCGTCTCGTCGCAGGGCTACGCAATCGACGGGTTCGCGGCCACCTTCGCGAACCGCAGCTACAAGCCATCGCTCAAGAACCTCGCCATCGAGCGGGCGATCCACGACTTCCTCGTGTCGCTCATGTTCGAGAACCAGTTCAAGCGGTTCCCCAACCTGCGGATCGCCTCGGTCGAGAACGGGGCCGAGTTCCTGCCCGAGCTGTTCCGCCGGCTGCGCTCGATCGACAAGAAGATGCCGGGCTACTTCGGTGACGATCCGATCGAGGTCTTCCGCGAGCACGTCTGGATCAACCCGTTCTGGGAGGACGACCTCGCCTCGGTCGTCGAGTGGATGGGCGCCGACCGGGTGCTCTTCGGATCCGACTGGCCCCACATCGAAGGGCTGCCCCAGCCACTCGACTACCTCGTCGAGGCGAAGGTGCTCGACGACGACCAGCGCCGCTGCGTGCTGCACGACAACGTGCGGGAGCTCACCTCGCCCCGCCTGCGGGCCGGTTCCTGACCTTCACCTGATCGTCACAATCCGTGACCAGGCTCCGGCCTGGGCCGCACTGTGCGTGCGACCAAATGGGTCCTTTGGCCCTGTGGTGTCGACTCCGGCAGCGTGACAGGATGCGTAGCGTGCTCGGAACAGATCGAGCACCACGCAGAGTGATCCCCCTGGAGCGGATGTGGTGGACTTCCAGCAGAAGGTCGGACGGCGGACGCGGGTGGGCCTGGTGGCCCTCGCCCTGGTGGTGACCGGCCTCGCGGCCTGCACCCCGGCGGACCCGCCCGGCACGATCAAGGTCGACTTCGGCCCCGTCGGTGCCGCGGTCAGCCCCGGCTACGTCGGGGACCACGGCGAGGCGTTCAGCTCGTCGAGCGGCCGGGGGTGGATCAGCCAGACCTCCACGACGCCGCTGTCGATCGTCGGCAACGGTCGTGAGCGCAACCTCACGAGCGATCAGAAGATCGACACGTTCATCCACATGCAGTTCACCGGCACCAGCGGCGGCGTCGCGAAGCCGGCCCGGTGGGAGCAGGTCGTCGACAACGGCGTCTACGACGTGACCGTCGCGGTCGGCGACGCGGGCAACGCGACCGACAGCAACGACCGCATCACGCTCGAGAGCACCACGGTCATCGCCGGCTTCCACCCGACGACCTCCAACAAGATCGCGACCATCACCTCCCGCGTGCGCGTGTCGGACGGCAAGCTGACCGTCGACGCCGCGGGCGGCACGAACACCAAGCTCGACTACATCGACATCGTCCCCGTGTCCGGCACGTCCGGCATCGGCGCGACGATCGCCCGGGTCAACTTCCAGCCTGCTGGCGCTCCGGTGCCCTACGGCTACACCGCCGACAGCGGCGCGGCGTACAGCCCGGCCCGCGGCTTCGGCTGGGTGAGCGAGACCACGTCGACCGGGAAGTCGATCACCGGCAACGCCGTCGATCGCAACGCGACGCCGGACCAGCGCAACGACACGTTCATGCAGATGCAGACCTCGCCGGCCCGCTGGGAGTACGCGGTCCCCGACGGCACCTACGACGTGCGGGTCTCGGTCGGTGATGCGAGCACGACCACCGGCAGCACGCACACCATCTCGGTCGAGGGCGATGTCGCGATCAACGGCTTCGTCGCCAGCTCCTCGGAGAAGTTCCGGGTCGCGACGGTGCGGGTCGACGTGACCGACGGGCGGGTCACGCTCGACGCCGCCGGCGGCACGAACACGAAGATCGACTACGTCGACATCCTCGACGCCAACAACACCGCTCGCACCATTCTCAGCAGCGATCCGGCCGACGGCCAGACGAGCGTCGACACGACCTCCTCGGTGTCGCTCGCCCCGAGCGCCAACATCGACGACTCCACCCTGAACTCCGGCACGGTCAAGCTGCTGCGCCCGGACAACACGCAGGTGGCGGGTCACTACAACACCGACGCGGCGGGCGGCACGATCAGCTTCACCCCGTCCGCCCAGCTCGCGACCAACACCAAGTACACGATCCAGACCACCGCCGGCCTGAAGGACCCCGACGGCAACCCGTACGCGCCGTTCACCGCGTCGTTCACGACCGGGGCGAGCAGCCTGCCCCCGCCGCCGGTGAAGTTCACGCCGACCACGCTGTCGGACATCAACGGCCCGACCACGATGGTCATCGGTCCCGACAAGAACATGTACGTCGGCACCGCCCTCGGCCAGATCTACCGCTACCCGATCAACGGCCAGAACGGGACGTTCAGCGGACCGCCCTTCATCGCCTCGCCGTTCGGTCAGTACGCCCGCACGATCACCGGCATCGCCCTCGACCCCTCGTCGACCGCGACGAACGTGAAGCTGTGGGTGTCCCACGGCCTGCTGCAGGACAAGAACGTGCCGAACTTCACCGGCAAGGTCTCGCTCGTCAGCGGCCCGAACCTCAGCACCGTGCAGGACAAGATCGTCCAGCTGCCCCGGTCCGTCCGTGACCACATGAACAACGGCATCGTGTTCGGTCCCGACGGCAAGCTGTACATCGCCCAGGGCGCGATGAGCGGCTACGGCGGCGCCGACCCGAACTGGGGCTTCCGGGCCGAGACGCCGCTCTCGGCGTCGATCCTGGTGGCCGACGTGCTGCACGACAGCCACTTCGCCGGCACGAACAGCGTCAACGTCAACACCGACAACGGCTACAACCCGAAGGCGGCCAACGCGCCGGTCAAGGTGTACGCCCAGGGCACCCGCAACCCGTTCGACCTCGTGTGGACCACGGCGGGCTCGCTGTACGCACCGGTGAACGAGTCGGCGCAGGGCAACACCCCGGCCGGCCCGAACAACAACCCCGAGGCGCTCACCGGTCTCGGCGCCGGCCGTGACTACCTGGCGAAGATCATCCAGGGGAAGTACTACGGCCACCCGAACCCGTCGCAGGGCCACTACGTCCTCAACGGCGGCAACCCGACCGCCGCGGTCGACCCGTTCGAGACCCCGCAGTACAAGGTGGGCACGCAGCCCGATCCGCTGTACCAGCGGCCGATCCTCGACCTCGGTCTGCACCGCTCGGCCGACGGCATCGACGAGTACGGCTCGAACAAGTTCGGCTCGGTCATGCAGGGCAAGCTCGTGATCGCCGAGTTCTCCAACGGTGACGACATCATCGCCGTCAACCCGAACAACACGAGCGACCGCTTCCAGGTGGCGTCGGGCTTCTTCAACCCGCTCGACGTCCGGGTCTCGCAGTCGACCGGCCGCATCTACGTGGCCGAGTTCGGCAACGAGCCCGACGGCACGGGCGGCCACATCACGCTGCTCACGCCCAACCCGTAGGACGCCCAGAACCTGAAGGACCGGCCCCGCTCCCCGAGCCGGGCCGGTCCTTCGGTTTTCGGGGTGCTTGCATCGGTGTGCCGCCGCACAGCACCCTGGTGCGGTGGCACTCACCGGACGCGACCGGGACATCCTCGCCTTCGAGCGGTCCTGGTGGACGCGGTCGGAGGTGCGCGCGAAGGAAGCGGTGATCGGCGAGGAGCTCGAGCTCTCGGCGTCGCGCTACTACCAGCTGCTCTCCGAGCTCATCGACGATCCTGATGCGCTGGCGGAGGATCCCCTGCTCGTGAGGCGGTTGCGCCGTGCCCGTGAGCGGCGCCGGCGGAACCGGATCGAGGGCCGTTCGGTCGGGACCCGCTCGTGACCGCGCCGAGGCGTCCGAGCGAGCAGGCGACCATCCGCGGGGCGATCGTCGTCTTCGCCGCCGTGCTGATCGGCGTCGCGCTGCTGTCGCGCAGCGACGGCGGCATCTTCGGTTCGGCCGAGGCCGGTGGCGCCGGCCCGACGACCACCACCCAGACGACCAGGACGACGACGACGGTCCCGACGAGCACGGTGCCGACGAACACGGGCGGGGCCGCAGCCACCGACAAGGCCCACGATCCCAAGCAGGTGAAGGTCATCGTGGTGAACGCGGCCGGCGGCATCGTCGGCATCGGGTCGGACAACTCGCAGAAGCTGACCCAAGCCGGCTTCCAGGTCCTGCCGGTCAAGAACTCGGATCAGGACGTCGACGCGACGGGCCTCTTCTTCAACGAGGGCTTCCAGGCCGACGCGACCGCGGTGAAGGCCGCGCTCGGCTTCGGCAACGTCCCGGTGCAGGCCGCGCCCGCCCAGGCGATCATCCCGGAAGCGGCCGACGCGAACGTCATCGTGGTGCTCGGCAAGAACTACAACGACGTCACCGGGGGCTAGTGCTCCCTGAGCTGCTCGCGCCCCTGGCGGCCCAGCCCGGGCGGAGCGGCATCTGCACCGACTTCGACGGCACCCTGTCGCCGATCGTCGCGGAAGCCGACGACGCGCGGCCGGCGCCCGGCGCGGTCGAGGTGCTCGACGCGCTCGCCCGCCGGTTCGCCCTCGTGGCCGTCGTGTCCGGCCGCCCCGTGTCCTTCCTCGAGGCGCAGATGCCGAGCGGCGTGCGGCTGAGCGGCCTGTACGGCCTCGAGGAGTCGGTCGACGGGCGCCGCGAGGAGGTGCCCGGCGTGTCGGAGTGGCGCGATGTCGTCGAGCAGGCGGCGCAGCGGGCCGAAGCTGCGGGGCTCCCGGGGACCTCGGTCGAGCGCAAGGGCCTGTCGCTCACGCTGCACTTCCGCACCCATCCCGAGGACGAGCCCCGGATCCGTTCCTGGGCCGCGACCGAGGCCGAGGCGACAGGCCTCGACGTGCGGGAGGCGAAGCGCTCGATCGAGCTGCACCCGCCGGTGGCCACCGACAAGGGCACGGTGATCGAGGCCCTCGCCGCCGATCTCGGTGCGGTCTGCTACCTGGCCGACGACCTCGGCGACCTGCCCGGCTACGACGGGCTCGACCGGTTGGCGGAGGCCGGCGTCCACACCGTGCGCATCGCCGTGCTGGGCCCGGAGACGCCGGCGGCGCTCACCGACCGGGCCGACGTCGCGGTAGACGGTCCGGCCGGCGCGGTCGCCCTGCTCGAGGAGCTGGCTCAGGCCTCGACGGCCGCGACCTGATCGGCCAGCCAGTCCTTCGCGGTGCGGCCCGCGGCGATCGCCCGCACCGCGGTCGCGTGCTCGGCCCGCTCCCGTGCGTCGAGCGTCAACGCGCGGTACATCGCGTCGGCAGTACCGACGATGTCGTACGGGTGCACCGGCCACGCCGCGCCTGCGAGCTCGTCCCACGCACCGGCCTCGGTGCTGAGCAGCACGACCGCGTCGCGGTCGTTCACCAGCGGGCCCTCCTTGGCGACGAGGTTGAGACCGTCGCGGATCGGGTTGACCAGGAGGACGTCGGCGCGGCGCAGGCCGGCCACCGAGCCGGGGTAGTCGTCGGAGTCGTCGTAGAGCACGGGCACCCAGTCCCCGGTGCCCCAACGGCGGTTGACCCGCGCCACCTCCACCTCGATCGCAACCCGGTACTCGGCGTAGGCCGGGACGCCTTCGCGCGACGGGTAGGCGAACGCACCGAACACGACGCGGCCGCGTAGCTCGGGGTGCTCGTCGAGCAGGAGGTCGAACGCGGCGAAGCCCCGCAACAAGTTCTTCGACAGCTCGATGCGGTCGACCCGGGTGATGAGGAGCCGGTCGCCGAGGGCGTCGTCGAGGCGGGCCAGCGCGTCGAGGCATGGCTTCGAGCCGGCCGTCGACGCGATGTCATCGGGGTCGGGCGCGAGCGGCGACACGAACGTCCGCGGTCGAGGGACCCCGTCCGCGTCGCACGCGGCCTCGAACGCATCGGCCCAGCGGCGGGTGTGGAACCCGCACGCATCGTTGGCGGCCATGCCCTCGAGGAGCGCCCGGCGGGGCGCCGGCGGAAGGACCCGCAGCCCGTCGGGGCCGGCGAAGGGCGTGTGGCTGAAGTGCACCGAGCGCAGGTCGGGTCGCTCCCGGCGCAGGTGCGGGCCGACCAGCGCGAGGTGGTAGTCCTGCACGAGGACGGTCGCGCCCTGCGGCGCGACCTCGATCACCGCCCGGGCGAAGGCCTCGTTGACCCGCTCGTAGGCGGCCCACGCCGCCCACCACGCAGGGTCGAACGACGGCTCGCGGGCCAGCGCGTACAGGCCGTGGTGCACGAACCACAGGGTTGCGTTGCACACGTCGTCGTAGGCACTGCGCTGGTCGTCGGGGTCGAGGGCCAGCGTGCGCACCCGGAACCCGTCGGCTTCGATGACGCCGCTGGCGGCCGCCTCGCGGTCACCGGCCGACAGCGCCGCGGCGATCCACGTGGTCGACGTCCCGGCCACCAGCGGGGCGAGCCCGGACACGAGCCCGCCCGCTCCCCGCTTGGCCTGCAGCTGCCCGTCAGGTCCCGTCGTGAACGAGAGCGGCCCGCGGTTCGAGACGACGACGAGGGCCGGGTCCGACACGTCGTCACCCTACGGGTCGTCGGTGCCCTGCTGGAACGGCGCGCTCACGCGCAAGACTCCGACCGTGCGAGTCGTCGCCGCGCCCGACAAGTTCCGGGGCACCGCCTCCGCCGCCGAGGTCGCGGCGGCGGTCGCGCGCGCCGCGGCGCGGGTGGGGTGGGACTGCGACGAGGTGCCTATGGCCGACGGCGGCGAGGGCACCCTCGAGGTGCTCGGCGGCCCCAACCGGGCGACCGTGGTGAGCGGCCCGCTCGGTGATCCGGTGCGAGCGCCGTGGCGCCTCCATCGCGGCACCGCGGTGATAGAGATCGCGCACGCGGTCGGGCTCACGCTCGCCGGCGGTCCCGACGAGAACGACCCGATCGCCGCGTCGACCCACGGCGCCGGCGAGCTCATCGCCGCGGCCGTCGACGCGGGAGCGAAGCGGGTCATCGTGTGCGTCGGCGGTTCGGCCACGACCGACGGCGGGCTCGGTGCGATGCGGGCGCTCTTCCCGGCGCAGCGCCTCCGCGGCGTGGATCTGCTCGTCGCCTGCGATGTGCGCACGACCTTCGTGGACGCAGCCGAGATCTTCGCGCCGCAGAAGGGCGCCTCGGTCGCCCAGGTGGAGCTGCTGCGCCGTCGCCTCGAGCGCCTTGCCCAGGTGTATCGCGACGAGCACGGCGTCGACGTGACCGAGCTGCCCGGCTCCGGCGCGGCTGGCGGTCTGGCCGGCGGGCTCGCAGCCCTCGGCGCGGAGCTCGTCCCCGGATTCGACCTGGTGGCCGACGAGGTCGCGCTGCCCGATCGGGTGGAGGGCGCCGACCTGATCGTCACCGGCGAGGGCTTCCTCGACGAGCAGTCCTTCGAGGGCAAGGTCATCGGCGGTGTCGTCGAGCTCGCCGCGACCGAGCGGGTGCCCGTCGTGGCCGTGGCCGGCGAGGTGTTCGACGGCGTCGACGCGCGCCTGCCCACCGTCTCACTGGTGGAGCGGTTCGGGGAGGACCGCGCCCTCGAGGAGACGACCGCGTGCATCGAGGAGGCGGTCACCGAAGTTCTCCGTTCACACGCGTAGCGTCGCTCCGATGGAGGAGCGGATCCGGACGATGGGACGGACCGCGTGGTGGCTGATCGGCATCGTCATCGTCCTCGTCATCCTGGCGACGATCGGGTGGACGATCCGGGTGGTCTTCCCGCCGCTGGTGTTCGCCGGGATCATCGTGTTCCTCGCCAACCCGATCGTCACGTGGCTGCACGGCAAGGGGCTCCCGCGGGTGGTCGGCGCCGCGCTGACCTACCTCGGTTTCATCGTGGCGCTGGCCGCGCTCGCGCTCGCGCTGTCGCCGCTCCTCGCCAACCAGTTCGACCAGCTCTCCGAGAAGCTCCCGAAGATCCGCAACGACGTCGAGGACAAGATCAACGACTACGCCAAGCGGTCACGGAAGGAGGACTGGTTCATCAAGGTCCCGACGGTCAAGCAGATCCAGAACCAGGCCGGCGGCGGCGACAACCAGAACATCTCCGAGCAGGTCACGACGCTGCGCCACTACGCCACCCGTGGCTTCCACATCGGTCTTATCCTGATCCTCAGCCCCGTCATCGCGTTCTACCTGCTGATGGATCTCCCGAACACGCGAAGACGTTGCGAGGAGCTGATACCCGAGGCCGCCAAACCTCGGGTCCTGTTCCTCGCGCACCGGCTCAACCAGATCGTCGGTGGGTTCTTCCGCGGCCAGCTCGCCGTCGCGTTCATCGTCGGCTGCATGGTTTCGGCCGGCCTGTTCGCGATCCGGCTTCCGCTCTGGTTGGTCGTGGGGATGATCGCCGGACTGTTCAACATCATCCCGTTGATCGGTCCCTACGTCGGCGCGATACCCGGGATCGTCGTCGCGCTCGCGACGAAGGATCTGAAGGCGGCGATCGGTGTCGCGATCGTGATGGTCGTCGCGCAGCAGATCGACAACCACTTCATCACCCCGTTCGTCATGCGGCGCGCGGTGCACCTCCACCCGGCCGCGGTCGTGCTCGCGCTGCTGACCTTCGGCACGCTCGGCGGCTTCTTCGGCCTGCTGCTCGCGGTGCCGCTCACCGCCACCCTGAAGGTGCTTGGCGGGCACCTGTGGCGGCGCTACGTGATGGGCGTGAGCGTGCCCGGCCTCGACGAGCCGCTGCCCGCCGCGGGGCCGGACCCGCCGGGCGACCTCGCGCTCACGACCTGAGCGCGCTCGCCCGGTAGTCGGCCAGCTCCACGAGCGGAGGCAGCTCCGCGTCCGCGGGCACGTCGACGCCGGCCCGCTCGAGGCCCTTCTGCAGCACCGACAGCGCCTGGGGCGCGAGCTCGACGAGCGGCCGGTTGCGGTGGTGGCGCCGGCCGAGGTCGACCTGCACCATCGCCTCGGGACCGACGAGGCGGTGCACGTCGATCAGCAGGCCGAGGTCGACGCCGTAGCCGACGGTGAACGGCAGGAGCTCGAGCACCGAGCGACGCCCGGCGTACTCGCCTGACAGCGGCTGGACGACGCTGGCCAGGTCGGGGAACAGCAGCTGGAGCAGCGGGCGCGCGGTCAGCTCGGTGACCCGACCGCCACCGACGCCGTCGTGCTCCTGGCGCTCGTAGAAGCCCTTCGTGAACGCGACGCCGGGGTCCTCGATGAGCGGGCCGAGCAGACCGGTGACGAACCGCGTGTCGAAGTCGGTGATGTCGCTGTCGCACCAGACGATGAGGTCGCCGGTCGACACGTGCACCGACTTCCAGAGCGCCTCGCCCTTGCCGGGCCCGAGGTCGTGGTCGGTGAGGACGGTCGAGGCGTCGACCACCGTGGCCCCCGCGTCGCGGGCGATCGCCGCAGTCGCGTCGGTCGAGTGGTCGTCGACGACGATCAGCTCGTCGACCAGCGCGATCCGCTCCATCAGCCGGTGGCGGATCGCAGTGACGATCGGGCCGACGGTCTCGGCCTCGTTGCGGGCCGGGAGGCACACGGAGACGGTGGTCGAGCCCTTGCGCTCGGCCAGCTCGGCACCGACGAACCGCCGCGCGTCGATGTGCGGGATGCTCGTGCCCATCGGAGGCAGCCTACGGAGCCTCACCGGGAAGGCACAGCCCCGGCCGGCGGTTGCACGCCGTGCTGATCGGGGGCAGGCCGCCGCTAGCCTGCCGCCCGGCCCGTCGACCAGGAGCGAACCCCGCGATGTCCGTCACCGTCCGAGTCCCGACCACGCTGCGCACCCTCACCGCCGGCGCCTCCGAGGTCACGGTGGAGGGGGAGACCGTGGGCGCGGTGCTCGACGCCCTCGAGGCGGACCACCCCGGCTTCAAGTCGCGCCTGCTCGACGACGACGGCAACCTGCGTCGCTTCGTCAACGTCTTCGTCGCCGACGACGACGTCCGCTTCCTCGACGGCCTCGGCACCAAGGTGGCCGAGGGGGACACGGTGGCGATCATCCCGGCGGTCGCCGGAGGCTGATCCTCTGGAGGGTGTCAACGCGCAGGAGGCGCTGAGCGTCAGTCTTGCGTGGTGGCATCCATGGTGGGGGCGACGGATGAGCTCGGGGGTGACGCCCTCGAGCGGCTCCACCGGACGCACTACCTCGACCTGGTGCGGCTGGCGTCGCTGCTCCTGGGTGACCGGGGCCGCGCCGAGGAGGTCGTGCAGGACGCGTTCGTGAAGCTCGCGGGTCGGTCGCGCGTGCTGCGCGATCCGTCTCGGGCGCCGGCGTACCTGCGCAGCGTCGTGCTCAACGGCGCCCGCTCCGTGCTGCGGCACGGGAAGGTGGTGGACCGCCACGCGGCGCGCCACCTGCGCGTGGTCGAGGCATCCTCAGCGGACGTCGCCGCGCTCGCGTCGGACGAGCACCGTCGGGTGATCGACGCGCTGCGCGCGCTGCCCGACCGCCAGCGCGAGGCGCTCGCGCTCAAGTTCTACGGCGAGCTCAGCGAAGCCGAGATCGCCGATGCGATGGGGGTGTCGGCCGGCGCGGTGAAGACGCACGTGCACCGCGGGCTCGCCGCCCTAGCTGTTCTCCTCGGGGAAACGGCGGCCCGCTTGGAGGACGAACGATGAACGAAGACGAGCTCGAGCGCCGGCTGCGCGACGCGGTGTCGGCCGAGACCGAATCGGTGCGGGTCGACGAGGTCGCCTCGCTGGCCTCGATCCGCCGGCGGGCGGCGGTGGCCCGTCGTCGCCGGCTGGTGGGTGCGACGGCGCTCGGTGCCGCAGCCGCCCTGGTGATCGGCGTCGCCATCGGCGCTGCGGCCGGCAGCAACGACCACGACACCCACGTCGCCACCGGCGGCCCGAGGACGACCATCGGCGCCGACTGCGCCTCGACCACCACGACCGTGCCCCCGACCACCTACGCCACGACTCCTGCGACGGCGGCCAGCGACCGGACCGTGGTCGGGGAGGTCGTCGAGCACAACGGCGGATCGGAGATCGGCGCCGGCGACGGCTGCGGCAACGACCCGACCACCACCACGGCCACTGCGCCGTCGACGCCCACGACCGAGCTGCCGACGACGACCGTCCCTCCGGCCGCGACGACCACGACCGCCACCTCCCCGCCTGTGTCCTCGCCCGACGATTGGGTCACGTTCCCGTTCGACGGGTCGGGCGAGGCCGGTGCGTCGCCGGAGCAGGTCGCCACTGCGTTCCTCCGAGCGATCGGCGTCGACCATCCGGCCTTGGGGGATTTCGTGTCCGACGGATGGACCGAAGGCACGATCGAGCTGCACGGCGTTGCCGGCGATGGAAGCGCCCTGCCCGGTGTCGTTCGCAGCAAGCTCTTCATGAAGCGGGTGAACTGGCACTGGGTCGTGGTCTCGGCGATCACCGACTCGATCGACACCCGCGACGTGACCTTCACGGGTCACACGATGCACGTGTCGGGCTGGGGCCAGGGGTTCGAGGCGGTGCTCCACGTCCAGCTGATCG
>JAFBAD010000331.1 GCA_019247975.1 Acidimicrobiia bacterium | reverse complement strand
CGCCAGGCCCGACCGCCTCCCGGTTGCCGGCCTCGTCGAGGGCAAGGACCGGTATCCCGCTGATCTGCGCCTCGGCGATCACCCGGGGCCGTCCGAAGTCGTCGTACGGCGCGAGCAGCAACCGGGCGAGCGCGTAGAACTCACGCGGATCAGCGGTCGTGTCCGCCACCTCGACGTTGCCGAGGGCTGCGGCCATGCGGTGGAGCTCTGCGAACTTCTCGTCGGCCTGCCGCCACGAGCGCAGGAAGATGAACGGCACGTCGCGGCGGGATGCCGCGAGGGTCAGCGCGGTGCGCACGCCCTTCGACTTCACCGGGTTGACGTACAGGACCGCCTCGCCGGTCGTGGTCGTGCGGTACAGGTCGGGCTCGACGAGCGACGGGATCGTGCGCACCTCGTGACCCGCGGCCCGGGCGACGACGGCGTGGCTCTCCGCGCAGCGCCAGATCATGTCCGGGCGCACCCCCGGCTCGGACAGGAGCTCGAGCGCCTCCCGGTCGTTGACGTAGAGGACGCTCGGCACCGAACCGGTGGCCCTGACCAAGGGACGGGTCCAGTCGTGCCACCACCGCCCGCCCGCGTTCACGACCACCGCATCCGGGCTGAACCGGCCCATCAGCAGACCGAGCGCGTCGGCCGGCGGCCCGTGCGCGGCGAACGCGCGGTAGGCGTAGCCAGGCACCTCCTCGAGCCCGGCGCCTCGGCGACCGCCCACCCCGGCGGCGGGCCCACCAGGGGCGGCGAGGACGACGACGTCATGGCCGCGCGCGACGAGGCGGTTGCCGAGCTGGTCGGTGCTCGACTCGATGCCGCCGGTCTCGAAGTGCTGCTTGCCCGCGAAGACGATCCTCACGGGCGGCTCCCCCTCTGCCCGAACGCGCCGACGAGGTTGCCCGCCTCGTAGAGCCAGGCAACGCGGCCGGGCCGCGATCGCAGAGCCGGCCGGAGCGCACGGAGGAGGCTGCGGTGGCGGTCCACGACCTCGCGAGGGCTCGGCGCGGTCAACCCGGTCTTGCGATGCCGCGCGGCGAGCGCGTGGCGAACCTGGCCGTCGACCAGGGCCTGGCGGAACACCGCAGAGGGCCGGGACCTCGCCCGGTAGTGGACCACCGCGCCACCCACGAACGTGAGGCCGAAGCCGCGATCCATCGCCCGCCATCCGAAGTCGACGTCAGACCCCCGGGGGAGGGACTCGTCGAAGCCGCCGACGGCGTCGTGGACATCGCGGTGGAACCCGCAGTTCCCGGTCAGGAACTTGCGCCGGTAGGTCCCGTACCACTGCGCCTCTGCGTCGACCACGGCGTCCTCGTCCGAACCGGGCATCAGCAGCGACCGCTCGAGCGGGCCCACCACGAGCGGATGCTGCGCGAGTGCCGTCGCGAGCTCGGCGAGCCAACCCGGCGCGACGACGTCGTCGGCGTCGCACATCACGATGTGGGCGCCGCGTGCCGCACGGACCCCCACGTTGCGGGCGTATCCGATCCCGGCCCGATCGGGGGCATCGACGACCCGGAGCCCCGGGAGCCGGTCGGCCCAGGCCAGCGCCCGCTCACGCGTGCCGTCGGTGCTCCGGTTGTCGACGACGACGACCTCCCACGGTCCTGAGTGACGCTGGAACGACAGAGCTCGAAGCTGGTCGTCGATGGTGTCCGCCGCGTCGTGGGCGACGAGGACGACGCTGACGAGATCGTGCCCGTCGGGCGCCGGAGCCGGCGACACCGGCCGCGCCGTCATCGGCTCACCCGCCGCGCGGACCAGCTCGCGATAGACCTCGACGTGGCGATCGATGAGCACGTCGTCGTCGAACCGGGCGCGGGCTTCGTCGAGCGCCCTCGAACCCATCGCCCGGCGCACGCTCGGCTCGAGCAGCTCCTCCACGGCCGAGGCGAGAGCCTGCGGATCGCGCGAAGGGACCACGCGGCCGTGGACGCCGTCGCGAACCACCTCGCGCATGCCACCGACGTCGGTGACGACGACCGGAAGGCCGGTCGCCATCGCCTGCATCGTCGCTCCGGACGCGCCTTCGCTCAGGCTCGGGAGGAGGAACACGTCCGAGGCGACGAGGAGGTCGTGCACCCGCTCGGGCGGGAGGTGCCCGACCAGCGTCACCGCGTCCTCGAGGCCGAGGTCGCGGACGGCGAGGCGGATCGCCGACTCGGCACCCTCGTCTGCGCCGGCGATCGTGTAGCTGACCCGGTGGCCCCGGTCCCGCAGGAGCCGCACCGCCTGCACCGCGTGCTCGTACCCCTTCACCCAGTGGAGGCGGCCGATGCTGACCAGCCGGACGGCGAGGCCCTCCGGGCGAGGTGGTCCGGTGCGCGGCGTGAACAGGCTCAGGTCGACGCCGGTCGGCGCCACCAGGAGCTGGTCGGCCCGAGCGCCGAGCTCACGGCAACGCTCAGCCAGCTCGGTCGACACGCAGTGCACGCGATCGACCGCCGCGAAGACCTCGCCCAGCGCGAGCTGCAGACCCGGCCTTCGCAGCACGTCGACCCGCACGGTCGATCCGCGACAGGTGACGACCGAAGGCGCCGCGAGGTGCGGCAGCAGGTGGCGGTGGCTCAGCGCGACACCGGCGTGCTCGAAGTGGACGACGTCCGCCGGAGCGGTCAGCAACGGCGATCGCGCCGACCGCCAGCCGGTGCGGGCCGCGACGGTCCGCACCTCGACCTCATCCCGGACCGCGCGCAGCGCCGGCGGGTCGGCGTCGGCACCGGTCGCGAGCGCGTTCGCGAACACGACGACCTCGATGCCGCGCTCGACGAGAGCCGCGACCTTGCGGACGATGAAGGGCTCGGTGGGCTCCGGGAACCGCCACGTGACCAGCGCGACGCGCAACTACGGCCTCCGGGAGCCGCTCGGCCGGCGTTCGCGCGCGACCGCCTCGCGCGCCCGCCAGCCGAGGTTCCAGCGAGCCCAGCGACGGCCGTACCAGGGTTCGGGCTTGTCCAGGATCGCCTCGAGGTCGGCCGTGGAGACGGGCGCGTAGCGGCGGACGGCGAGGTGGTCGTCGGCCGGTCTGACCGTCCACGCGGCCAGACCGAGCGCGTGGTGGTCACCGACCACGCGGCGCACCCGCCGGTCGTGGCGCCCGTCCGGATAGGCGAACCAGCGGACGGGGCGGCCGAGCGCATCCTGCAGCCGGTCGCGGCTCCGCGACCTCCGTCGCCAGGAGGTGATCGTCGCAGCGGGGCAGGTTGCGGTGGCGGGCCGAGTGGTTGCCGATCGCCACGCCCGCGGCCGCCAGCTCCTTCAGGTCGCGGACCTCGAGCATCGGCCAGCTCGTCTCCCGCGGGACGGACATGCCCGGCAGGGCGAGCACCCGGTCGACCACGTCCTCGTGGTCCTCGGCCATCGCCGCCATGACCTGAACCTTGACCCGCTGCGCGAACTCGCGCTTGCGGGCCGGTTCGGACATCTCGAAGACCGAACCGTCGAGGAGCATGACGTTCGACGTGGCCTCGATCGCGTCGGCCAGGCGGACGAACCAGGGCCGGTAGCCGTCGAGCACCGAGTCGACGACGACGAACAGCGACCACGGGATCCGGTGGCGGTCCAGGATCTCCGCGACCCGGAGGTTGTTGGCGAACCCGTCGTCGAAGCTGACGTGGATCGCATCGTCGGGGAGGCGGTGCCCGTCGGTCAGCGCGGCTTCGAGCTCCTCGAGCGTGACCAGCCGTCCGCGGCGGGCGAGCAGCGTGGCTTGCTGCTCGAACGACTCGACGTCGGTGAACAGCCTTGCGAAGTGGTTGCTCTGCTCGTCCGGCTCGACCACGCCGTGGTAGGCGATCACCCGCACAACCGCTCCCCTCCCCCGCACAGTGTGATCGAGACCGGCACCGGACGTCGAACGGCACTGATCTACGATCCTCCGATGCTCACGATCGCCGAGCAGCTCGAGGTCAGCGAGGTTCCCGACGGACTGGTCGTGTACGACCCGACGTCCGATCGCGTGCACTACCTCGATCCGGTGTCCACCGTCGTCTTCGAGCTGTGCCGCCCAGGGTGTCCCCGCGAGGAGCTGCCGGCACGGGTGCAGCAGATCTGGGAGCTCGACCAGCCGCCCACGAGCGAGGTCGAGACGTGCGTGGAGCAGTGCCTGAAGGAGGGCCTGCTCCGGTCGAGCTGAGCCTGGCGCGGTCGGGCGTCAGTCGCTCATGTCGATCACGGTCCGCAGGCCCTGGAGGGTCCGTGCCGCTGCGACTGCGTCGTTGGCCTTCTGGAGCGGGAACCGACCGGTGACCATCGAGTCGAGGTCGATCCGGCCCGCCTGCCACAGCGAGATCAGGCGCGGGATCTCGTAGCGGGAGTTCGACGTGCCGAGCAGGCAGCCGATCAGGCGCTTCTCGGTCGACGTGAAGCCGACGACGCCCGGGATCGTGATGCCCTGCTCGATCGGCGGCGCGCCGACGCACACGACCGTTCCACCGAGGCGCACCGCGGCGATGCCCTGCTCGATCAGGCTGGCTCGCCCGGCGGTCTCGAAGACGTAGTCGAAGCCGACACCAGTGATGTCGGGGCTGGCCGCCACGACGTCGTCGGTTCCCGGGTCGAGCACGTGCGTTGCCCCGAAGCGGAGCGCGGCCTCGCGGCGCGCCGGGTCGGGCTCGACCACGACGATCGTCGACGCGCCGGCCACGACCGCGCCCTGCGTTACCGAGACGCCGATGCCACCCGCGCC
>JAFBAD010000141.1 GCA_019247975.1 Acidimicrobiia bacterium | reverse complement strand
ATGCCCGAGTACTTCGCGAAGCGCTGCAGCACCCCGGACTGGCGCGGCCAGATCTCTCCGAGGTCTTCGCCTCGAGCTGCGATCCCGTCGCCGAGCGCCTTGAGGTAACCCGCTCGCTCGGCATGGGACAGACGTGGCCACGGGCCGTCGTCGAACGCCTCGCGCGCGGTGCCGACGGCGCGATCCATGTCCGGAGCCTGCGCCTCCGCCGCACGGAAGTAGAGCTCCTCGGTGGAGGAATCGATGACGTCGAACGCCGAGCCCGACGACGGCGCCACCCACTGGCCGCCGATGAAGAACTGGTCGGGGTGCCCCAACGGCACCCGCACCTCACTGGCCAACGACATCCCGATGTCCCCTCTCGATCAGAGCTGCGGGGCAGCGTAGGTCAGCCCGTGCGGAGCTCCTGGATCAGTCGTCGATCCAGCTCACGCCTGAGGTCTGCCGCCAGCCCGTCGGGTCGGCGAGCAGCGCATCGACGTCGTGACGGCCGACGTTCGACCCGGTCCAGCCACCCGGGCCGAACTGCGTGATCGTGCTGTCCTTCCGCACCAGGTGGCGGAACGTGCCGGACACGACCCCGGCGACCATCTCGTCGAGCTCGTCGAGCACGTGCTGCGACCCGGGATCACAGGCGTCGCAGGCGCAGCCCGGGAGCAACCCGACACACACCGCGGGGTCGCCCACGCCGAGGGTCACCAGGGCATCGTCGACGTCGGTGATCCTGCTGTGAGCGACGACGAGAGGTAGCGCGCCCCGACGGTGCGGCAGGGCGCGATCGGTGCTCGTCACCTCTGTCCCGAGAGTGGTCGTCCACCGCACAGATGCCGCGTGCTCGACCTGCGCGAGGTGCGCGTCCTCGAGGGCCGTGAACCAGGCGTCGGCCCGTGCACGCACGATCCGCCACTTCGCCGGGTCGCTCACCCGGGAGTACTCGTCATCGGCCGGCGCGGCGAGGTTCGGATGCGGGTCGGGCCAAGGCGAGAGCTCGCGCGCCGTGACTGCGAACGAGCGCTGCACAGCACCGAGGAGGTCGGCCGTGGTCACCACGACGACCATCCTCTCGACTGATCGAGCGCGAGCCCTCCGATTATCGGAGGGCTCGCTACGACCCCAGTCGCGGGACCGTACCCCTCCGGTCAGGACCCGACTCGGGCTCCTCAGGGCAGGAGCACCTGGTCGACGCCCGGCCTGACCGCCACGATCTGGCTGACCGCCTGGAGCGGGCGCAGCCCGTCCGCGTCGCCGGGCGTGACGCCTTCGGTGGGTAGCGGCACCACCCAGCCCCTGAGCGTGGTGCCCGGGATGGGTCGCGGCGTGGCGGCGCGCACCGCGCCGGTCTTCAGGACGACCCGGATCTCGGTGACGTTCGCAGTGGCCGAGCCTTCGAGCACGTCCTGCCGGCCGGCGTGACCGAAGGCGTAGGTCGTGGTCATGTGGTGGTCGCCGTACGCGTAGGTGCAGACGCCGTCGCCGCCCGGGGGCGAGGTGACGCCGATGCAGTACCCGGTGCGGTGCACCGGCCGCCCGCGCACGGGAAGGTCGTCCTCCGACGGCCATGCGAGCAGCCACCACGCTGTGCCGTGCGAGCGGCCGCTCGCGAGCACGGCCTGATCTGGGTGCTCGTGGGGAGCGGCGGGCAGCGGGCGGTTGGACCCGGGGCACGCCGCTGCGATGTACCGAGCCAGATCCTGCACGGCGGCGCGCACCGAGCTCGGCCAGTGGCTCTGCAGGTTCGAGTCGGGATCGGCAGGATCGACGCCGCCTCCGGCGAGGAACCGTCGATACCGCTCGGCCGACCCATGGATGGTGATCGGCGCGACGGCGGTGAGATGGGTGATGTCGCGGACGTGGGCGGGCGAGCCGACGTAGCTCTCCGGGCGCTCACCGGACAGCTGCTTCGCCACCACGCAGAACCGGGCCACCACACCGGTCGAGGGTTCGGGGATCGTGGTCGTGGCCGGGGCGTGCACGCGGCGGCCGTTGGTCGTGAGCTCGAGCCCGCCGTCGGCGCGCACGGCGAACGCGATCGCGCCTGCTGCCACCACGACGACGAGCACGGCCGCGACGAGGAGCAGGCGCCGGCCGCGCCGTGACCGATCGGGCCGAGTCGCCCGCCTGTCCGCCGCGTTCGCCCGACCGATCGCGGTCGACACCCGTGCCTCGAGGCCGTCAGGGGCCGGTTCGGTCGCGCGCTCGAGCATCGAGGCGAACTCATCCATCGCCATCACCTCCCAAGCGGCGCGCCAGCTCACGCCGTCCTCGTGCCAGGAGCGACTCGGTCGCCGCCACACTCAGGCCCAGCAGCTCGGCCACCGCGTGCACCGACTGGTCGTCCACGTACCGGAGGACCAGCGCCACCCGCTGCCGCGGCGCCAGCGATCCCAGGGCGGTGAGCGCCGCGCCACCGTCGACCGCCGACCAGTCCGGTTCGGCCGACGACTCGTCGACCACGCCGACGCGCGTCAACCGCCTCGACTCGCGCCGGTCACGCCGGAGCTGGTCGATGGAGCGGCGACGGAGCACGACCACGAGCCAGCCCATCGTGATCGCGTGCTCCGGATCGCTCCGGAAGTGCCGCACGGCGGCGAGGCAGGTCTCCTGGACCAGATCCTCGGCCTGCGGGCGGTCGCCACCGGTCAACCGGATCGCGTAGCGGTACAGCTCCGGCACCGCCTCCAGCACGGTGCGGGTCAGCGCATCGCTCGCCGGCGCACCCTCCGCGACCGACACCGGCTCCCCCTCCACACGTACACCATCGCCGCCGAGGGCCTCCACCTGTCGGTCATCCTGCGGTCCGCCCGAGAAGTCGGAGTTGCTGCCCGAAGGGAACCTTTCTTCGCCGAGCGGCATCTGGTCGCTGAGAATGCCCGCACTGACGCCGCAACCAGACGACCGAGAGGATCAGGCCGGCGCGCGGCTCGCCGAGCTGTACGCGGCTCACGCCGCTCCGGCCCGACGCTTCGCCTACCTGCTGTGCGGCAACGCGCAGCAGGCCGACGACATCGTGCAGGAGGCGTTCGTGCGCGTCGGCGCGCGCATCGGTGGCCTCCGGAACCCGGATGCGTTCCCGTGGTACCTCCGCCGAACGATCCGAAACCTCCTGCGGATGCAGGCCCGTCGCGAGAGCCGGGAGCGCACCTACGCGGTCCGCCTGCAGGCCGTCTCGGTCCGGAGCGCATCGGGGACGGGGCCTACGGAGCACCACGAGGAGCTGTGGCGGGCGCTCCGCGCGCTCCCCGAGCGGCAGCGGGCGGCGCTCGTGTGCCGGTTATACCTCGATCTCTCCGAGCGCGAGACCGCTCGCATCCTCCGCTGCCGCCCCGGAACCGTGAAATCGCTCGTGTCACGCGGCCTCGCCGCGCTTCGCAAGGACAGGACCCTCGATGACCGCTGACGACCTCGAAGACCGCCTCCGATCGACGCTCCACGAGGAGGCTGCGCAGATCGACGCGCCGGCCGTCCTCCCGCCCGACCTCCGGCCGCGAGTCAGCGCGCTCCACCGCCGACGGCTCGCCGCGATGAGCACGGTGATCGCGCTCGCTCTCATCGCCGTGTCCGGTGCAGCCCTAGCCGCCAACCACGCGCACAGCAGAGAGCTGCTGCGGACCACCGATCATCGGGTCGCGGCTCGCACCACGGAATCCTCGAGCACTGCGTCGACGGTCGTCATCCCCCCGCCACCACCGGTGCCGCGCTCGACCCGACCCTCGACCACGACCTGGCCGTCGACCGTGCCGACGACGACCGTGGAGACGACGACGGTGCCGTCCTCGCCGCCGCAGTGCACGCAGATCGCGACCAGGTTCGAGGCGATCGGTGCGCTCACGGGAGGCCAGTGGGCCGGCTCGTTCTGGGTCCGCAACACCGGTGGCGCGCCGTGTGTCGTGCACGGTGCGCTCGACGTGTACCTGGCCGATGCCTCGGGCGAGGTCCTCGCCCACCTGCACCGCGCGGCGAACCCGGCGACGATCGAGCTCGCGCCCTACCCCGCCGAGCCTTCGAACCCGCCCCAGGGCGACATCGCCTCCTTCGCGATCCTCTGGCACGAGATCGACGTTGCGTCCGGCGGCGGCCC
>JAFBAD010000002.1 GCA_019247975.1 Acidimicrobiia bacterium | reverse complement strand
GCTCGCGCTGGTGCAGCGGTTCCACGGCGAGTCGGCCCACTTCCAGGGGGTCAGCATCTACGCGGTGACCATCGCCGCGCTCGTGTGGTCCGGCCTGTGGGCGCTCGTCTGCCGCATCCGTTACCAGCACCTCACCGTGACCAAATGACCGCGACCGCGGCGCGGACCGGCGCCATCGACCTGGGTGCGATCGGCGCGACGCTCGAGCCGCGCCCGATGGTCGAGGCCTCGGGCGTGTCGAAGTGGTTCGGCGACGTCGTCGCGGTGTCCGAGGTCAGCTTCACGCTCGGCGCCGGGGTCACCGCGCTGCTCGGACCGAACGGTGCCGGCAAGTCGACGATGCTGCGGCTGCTCGCCGGGCTGGTCCCGCCCGACCGGGGCGAGCTGCGCATCCTCGGCCGCGACCCGCGTGCGGACATCGCGGTGCTCCGCCGCATCGGGCTGGTGCCCCAGCAGGAGACGGTCTTCGACAGCCAGACCGCCTTCGAGTTCGTGCACATGGCCGGCGTGCTGCACGGCATCCCGAAGCCCGATCGCGCCGCGAAGCAGGCGCTGGCCCTGGTCGAGCTCGAGCACCGTGACCCCCGCCGCCTGAGCACGTACTCGCGGGGCATGCGCCAGCGGGTCAAGGTCGCGCAGGCGATCGTGCACAGCCCGCGGGTGATCGTGCTCGACGAGCCACTCACCGGCCTCGACCCGCGGCAGCGGCGCCACATGACCCGGCTGTTCCACGAGCTCGGCGACCTCGGCTGCTGCGTGATCGTGTCGAGCCACGTGCTCGACGAGGTCGAGCGGTTTGGCTCCAACGTGCTCGTCATCGCGCAGGGACGGCTCGCTGCCGAGGGTGACTTCCGGGCCATCCGCGACCTGATGGAGGACCGGCCGCACCGCCTGCGGATCACCAGTGACCACCCGCACCAGCTCGCCGGTCACCTCCTCGCCGACGGCCTGATCATGGGGCTCGAGCTGATCGACGCGCGTTCGGTCGTGGTCGAGACCAACGACGTGCATTCGTTCCGCCGCAACGTCGCAGTGGTCGCCCGCGAGATCGGCGCCCGCCTCTCGGAGGTCGTCCCCCTCGACGACGACCTCGACTCGGTCTTCCGCTACCTGGTCGGCCGGCCGTGACCGCGGTCCTCGGCTCGCGAGCGCGGGTGCGCCCCTGGTCCCGGCGGCCGGTGCCCCGGCGCGGTCGCACCTCCCGCACGCCCGGCGCGTTCGCGGCGATCTACCGGCTGATGCTCCGCAACCAGGCGTCCATCGGTCGCGTGTTCGCGGTGATGGCGCTCGGCGTCGGAGCGATCCTGCTCGGCGCCGCGGTGGGGCTGCAGCACACGGTCGACCCGGTGCACGACGGCGCCGAGCTCATCAACCGCTACGGCCTCACGATCCTCGTGCCGGTGGTGACGCTGGTGTTCTCGTCGTCGACGCTCGGCGACCTCATCGACGACCGCACGCTCGTCTACCTCTGGCTGCGACCGGTCAACCGGCTCACGGTGGCCGCCGCGGCGGCCGGCGCGGCGATGACGATCTGCCTTCCTGCGGTCACCGTGCCGCTGGTGATCTGTGCGGCACTGACCGGCGGTGGCATCGCATTGGTGGGCGGCACCGCGGTCGCGGCCGCGGTGGGCGTCGTCGGCTACTGCGGGATGTTCGTGGCGCTCGGGCTGCGCTTCAAGCGGGCGCTCGTGTGGGGCCTGGCGTACATCCTCCTGTGGGAGGGCTACGTCGCCAAGGCCTCGAAGACCGCGAGCCGCCTCTCGCTGCGGGCGTACACGCGGTCGGTCGTCTCGCAGTACACGGGGGTGCGGCTCGACCAGGCCGGGCTGACGATCGTCGCGGCCGTGCTGGTGCCCGTCGTCGTGGGGATCGTGTTCGTCCTCCTCACCGGCCGGCGCCTCAAGAAGACGGCCGTGGACTAGCTCCGGTCGGTGGGCGCTGACGACAGGGAGATCCTGCGACTCGCCGTCCCTGCGTTCGGGGCGCTGGTCGCCGAGCCGCTCTACGTCCTGGCCGACACGGCGGTCGTCGGCCACCTCGGCACAGACCAGCTCGCCGGCCTCGGCGTCGCGTCGAGCGTGCTCCTCACCGCCTACTTCCTGTTCGTCTTCCTGGCCTACGGCACGACCGGCGCGGTGGCCCGCCTGCTGGGGGCCGACGACCACCACGAGGCAGCTCGGCAGGGGTTGCAGGGCATGTGGCTCGCGCTGGTCCTGTCGATCTTCGTCGGCGTCGGGCTGGCGCTCACCGCGCCCGCAGTCGTCGGCCTGCTCGGCGCAGACGGCGCGGTCCGCACCAACGCGCTCGTCTACCTCCGCATCAGCCTCCTCGGCACCCCGGCGCTGTTCGTCACGATGGCCGGGACCGGCTACCTGCGCGGCCTGCAGGACACTCGCACGCCACTCGTCGTCGCCGTGGCCACGTCGGTCGCCAACCTGGCGATCCAGCTGTTCCTGATCTATGCGCTCGGCTTCGGCATCGGCGCGTCCGCCGCGTCGACGGTGATCGCGCAGACCGCGGGCGCCGCGGTGTACGTCCTGCACGTCATCCGCTCGGCCCGGTCGCTCGGCGTGCCGCTCGGCCCGGACCCGGCGTCGATCCGCCACCTCGGTCGCGTCGGCTGGGATCTGTTCGTCCGCACCGCCGCGCTGCGGGGGTCGCTGCTGGTCGCCACCGCGGTCGTCACCCGCATGGGCCGGATCGAGGTCGCCGCGCACCAGATCGCGTTCGAGATCTGGAGCTTCCTCGCGCTGTCCCTCGACGCCATCGCGATCGCCGGCCAGGCGATCACCGGTCGGGCGCTCGGCGCCGGAGACGTCGACGGCGCGCACCGCGCCGGGCGGCGGATGCTGCAGTGGGGACTCGGCGCCGGTCTCCTCGGCGCGCTGCTCGTCGTCGCCCTGCGGCCCTGGCTCGGCGAGCTGTTCAGCGACGACCAGGCGGTGGTGTCGCTGGCCGGCTTCCTGTTCTGGTGGGTGGCTGCGCTCCAACCGGTGAACGGCGTGGTGTTCGTGCTCGACGGCCTGCTCATGGGGGCCGGCGACGTCCGCTTCCTGGCCCGGGCGATGGTCGCCGCCTTCGGGGTCTTCGTCATCGCCGCGATCGCGGTGCTGGTCACGGGGGCCGGCATCGGTTGGCTGTGGGCTGCGCTGGCGGTGCTCATGACCGCTCGGCTGATCCCGCTGCGGCGCCGGTTCGACCAGGGCGCGTGGGCCGTCACCGGCGCATCGCGCTGATCACCTTCTCCGCCTGGTCGATCGAGATCGCGAACCCGATGTTCGACGCGCTCACGCTGCCGCTGCTGGTCGCCACGGCGGTGTTGATGCCGACGACCTGACCCTTGGCGTTGACGAGCGGACCACCGGAGTTGCCGGAGCTGATCGCCGCGTCGGTCTGGATGAGGCCGTGGAGCGAGCTGGTGTCGGTCTGCAGCGAGCGACCCGTGGCCGAGACGATGCCCTCGGTGACGGTGAGGCCGCCCTCGAGCGCGAGCGCGTTGCCGATGGCGACGACGTCGTCACCGACCTGGAGGTCGGCCGACGAGCCGAGCGGCGCAGCCACGAGACCCGCGGTGTTCGACACCCTCAGGAGCGCGAGGTCGTTGGCGGTGTCCGACGCGATCAGCGTGGCGGCGCGGGGTGAGCCGCTGCCGGGCACGGTCACCTCGATCGAGGTCGCGTCTTCGATCACGTGGGCGTTGGTGAGGATCGTGCCGTCGGTGTCGAGCACGATCCCGGTGCCTGCCCCGGTGGCGGTGCCGGACCCACCGAAGGGCCCCTGGTTCGACTCGGTGATCTGGGTCTCGACCGAGACCACCGACGGCTCGACCTTGGCCAGGACCTCACCCACATCGAGGCCCTTGCCCGAGATCTGCATGCTCGTGCGATCGACCGCGACCGTCGGCGTCGAGCTCCCGGAGTGCTCCGAGGACGCCAGCCAGCCGCCGATCGACCCGGCGAGCATCGCCGTCGCGGCGACGCCACCGACGAGCGCGAGACGGGCGCGGCCTGGTCGCTTGGCCGCGCCCGTCTCCTCTCGCGGAACCGGGCCACCCGCGGGAGATGTCCCGAACGGCGGCGCCCATGCGGTGGAGGGAGTGGTGCTGGGCGCCACCGGCGGGGAGGACGGGAAGTCGGCACGAGGTTCCATGCCGCCACCCAAACCCCCGGGCCCCCGAAGCAGGTGTGACCTACCTGTGCGTTCCCTGAAGGGAGCCGGGGCTGGTGGCGCTCCCAGAACCTCATTCTGAAGGCAATACCGGTCGGAATCCGACCGGTATTGCCTTCAGAAGCCGGTCATGCAGAAGGGGGCCGGGCTGGTGGCGAAGAGGTCGTCGGCCCGGGCCAGGACCTCGGCCGAGCGGGCCTGGATGCGACCGGCCGCTGCGAGCGTGGACGGCGCGACGCCACCGAGGTAGATGGCGCCGAGGTCGTCGATCTGCATCGCCAGGTCGGGCTTGGCGTCGGTCCGCGAGCAGCTCGACTCCTTCGTGTCGGTGTCGAGGAGGTAGCGCCCGCTGGTGGACGGGCGGAACCGGTCCTCGACCTCGACCACCAGCTGGCCGCTCACCTGGTAGCCCCGGCCCTCGAGCGCGGCAGGCACGTCCAGCACCCGGAGCCACAGCCAGTCCGACACGACGTTCGTCTGCGCACGGCGGGGCTCGAGCAACCGCCACTTGATCGGGTCGTCGACCGGCCGCTTCTCGGCGACGACGCGGGTCGAGAGGTCGACGTCGAGCACCAGCCGCCACAGCACCGCCTCGATCTCGGCCGTCGTGGCGCAGAGGTCGTTGACGAGCACCGTCGCGCGCGGCAGACCGGCGTCGGTCCAGCTCTCCTTCTGCCGCCAGGTCACGAGGCCGTCGGGCTGGCCGTCGGCGTCTTCGTGGATCGCGACGTAAAGGGCGCTGGCCCCGTCCCGCCACCGCTCCCGGTCGCGCAGGTGGAGCTCCCAGTACTCGGGCCGCCGGGTGATCGCGCCGGCCCGGATGAGGCGGCACCGCTCGTACGCGGCCTGGAGCGGACCCGCGGCGTCCGGCTTGGCCAGCAGGCGCAGGCGGCCGGGGGGCGCGGGCTCGGCGCCGGCCCGGAAGGCCGAGCGGGTCGAGTCGATCTCCATCACCGCGTGGCTGACCGCGAGGCCGTAGCCGAAGCGGCCGTAGATGAGGCTCTCGGACGCGGTGAGGATGGCCAGCGGCTCACCGAGGTCGACCACGTCGGCCAGCTGGCGCTCCATGAGCTGGTTGAGCACACCGCGCCGGCGGTGGGTGGGGCTGACCCCGACCATCGTCACCCCGGCGGCCGGAAGCGTGCTCCCGCCGGGCAACGTCAGGTCGAACGTGTAGGCGCCCGCGCCGCCGATCCACTCGCCATCCTCGATCGCGCCGATGCTGCGGTCGGGCTCCCAGAGGAACTTGTTGTCCTCGATCCCCTCCTCGCTCGGGTCGGGCATCGAGAACGCGCGCCACGTCGGCAGGCTGAACGCGGCGAACTCGTCGGGGGTCGGTACGCGCAGTTCGAACGGCACGGCGTCGGAGTCTTCCACCGCGCCCGCGCCGGTCGCCCGGGATTACGGCGCCGCGCCCCGCAGGATCGTCGAGACGATCTTGTCGACCGTCTTCGGGCCGACCGGCCGGCCCGCGACGCAGGTCCGGTAGAGGACCGCGCCGCCCAGCAGGTCGATCAGCAGGTCGAGGTCGGCGTCGCCGGCCACCTCGCCGGTCTCGATGCCCCGCCGCAGGATGGCCCGCGTCACCTCCTTGCGCTGGCTGGTGAGCGTGGTCAGCAGCTCGTGCACGACCTCGTCCACGGTCGCCTGCGCCAGCATCCCCATGAGGACGCTGCGGCCGTCGGGCTGCGACAGGTGCTCGGCCATGCGCCCGTAGACGACCTTGAGGTCACCGGCCACCGAACCGGTCTCGGGCACCGGGATCGGTTCGGTCGACGCCATGGTCGCGTCGAGCACGAGCCGCTCCTTGCTCGGCCACCGCCGGTAGATGGTCGCCTTGCCGACGCCGGCGCGGTGGGCGACCGCGTCCACCGTCACCCCGGCGAAGCCGACCTCCGCGAGCAGCTCGGTCGCGGCGGCGAGGATCGCCTGCGCCGCGCCCTCGTCACGTGGGCGCCCTGGCCTCCGTGACGGGACCTCCACGGCGGCAGTCTCGCCCACCGCAGCGGCCGGGCGTCGGAGGGTCGTGCCCACGTCAGGCGCCGGCCGGCTCCAGCTCGGGGACCGAGTCGTCGATGTCGTCGAGGTCCTCGGCCGGATCGGTGCCCGGGTCAGCGACCCGAGCAGGAAGGAAGAGGAGCGCCACCAACGCACCGAGGAGCGCGAAGACGGCTGCGAAGAGGAAGCCGCGGCTCATCGCGGTGGTGAACGCGTCGCGAGCTGCGTCGGCGATGTGATGACCGGTCGCGGTGTCGATCTTCTGCGGATCGCCGCCGGCCCGCTGGGCCACGATGATCGCCCCGCCGATGGAGTCGCGTGCGGCGCTCTGTGCCGCCGCGCCACCCGGCAGCGAGCCGAACAGCCCGGACAGCTTCGACACGAGCTCGGGCCGGTAGGCCGAGGCGTAGACGCTGCCGACGACCGCAACGCCGAGTGCCCCACCGACCTGCCGGGTGGTGTCGTTCATGGCCGAGCCGACACCCGCCTTGTGGCGGGGCAGCGCCCCCATGATCGACTCGGTGGCGGGGGCCATCGCAGTGGCGATGCCGAAGCCGATGAGCAGCTGGGCGATGAGCACCCGTGGGTAGCCGAGCGCCACCGTACAGGTCGACGCCACGACCAGGCCGACGGCCACGATGAGCATGCCGGCGACCACCACGATCTTCGTGCCGGCCCGTTCGACCAGACGGGGCGCCGTGGGTGCCGCCGCCATCATGATCAGCGCGAACGGCGCGGCCCGCAGGCCCGCCTGGAGCGGCGTGAAGCCGAGACCGAACTGCAGGAACTGGGTCAGCAGGAACATCGCGCCGAACATGGCGAAGAACAGGAGCGTGACCGCGCTGCTCGCCGCGGTGAACCGGCGGTTCTGGAAGAAGTGCACGTCGAGCATCGGGTGGTCGGTCGTGAGCTCCCAGGCGACGAAGGCGCCGAGCAGCACCACCGCCAGCACGAGGGCGACGACCACCGGCGTGCTCGTCCAGCCCTTGGCCGGCGCCTCGATGATCCCCCACAGCAGGGACACGAGACCGGCGATCGACAGCGCGGCGCCGAGCGGGTCGAGCTTCTGCGCATCGGGCGCCTTCGAGGTCGGCAGCAGCACCTTGCCCGCCACCAGGGCGATGATCGTGACCGGCAGGTTGATCAGGAAGACCGAGCCCCACCAGAAGTGGGCGAGCAGCCAGCCACCGAGCAGCGGCCCGATCGCGACGCCTGCGCCCGACACGCCGGCCCACACGCCGATGGCGCGACCCCGCTCCTTCGGGTCGGTGAACATGTTGGTGAGCAGCGAGAGCGTCGCGGGCATGATCAGCGCGCCGCCGACGCCCATCAGCGAGCGGGTGAGGATCAGCTGGTTCGCGCTGCCGGCGTTGGCCGAGAGCATCGACCCGGCGCAGAAGATCACCAGCCCGATCTGCAGGGCGCCCTTGCGCCCGAACCGGTCGCCGAGCGCGCCCCCGGTCAGGAGCAGGCCCGCGAACACGAGCGTGTAGCCGTCGATGATCCACTGCAGCTGGCTGGTCGTCGCGTTGAGGTCCTCCTGCAGCTTCGGCAGGGCCACGTTCAGGATCGTGTTGTCGAGCCCGATGACGAGCAGGCTGAAGCAGAGCACCAGGAGTCCCGCCCAACGGCGGTCGTGCATCGTCGCTTCGTCCACGACGGCAATTCAATACCGATCAGTTCCGAAACTCAACGGTCTCGGAAGTGATTCACGTCACGTTTGGAGCCGCTCCTGGATCCGGTCGGCGACGAGCTTGCCGTTGGCCTTGCCCTGGCTCTGGCGCATGACCTGGCCGGTGAAGAACCCGCTCAGCTTCTTCAGCTTCTTCTGGTCGTCCGCAGCGTGCGCCTCGGCCAGCTGGGCCCACTCGTCCGGGTGGCCGTCGATGATGCCGTCGACCAGCGCGGTGAGATCGCCGGTGTCCATGGCCTCGAAGCCCTTGGCTGCGGCGATCTCCTCGGGCGCCGCGTCCGACGTGAGCATCTCGGCCAGCACCTCCTTGGCCTGAGTCGGCGTGAGCGTGCCGCCGGTCTCCAGGGCGACCAGCGCCGCCAGCCGGCCGGGCGCCAGATCCGCGCCGCCGTCGCCGGCCAGGTTCTGCTCGATGTGCACCAGCACCCGCGCCGGATCACCGCCCGCGTTGACCGCTGCGAGGGCCTGTTCGTCCTGACCCCGCTCGACGACGAGGGTCACGCCGTCGTGGGGCAGCTCCACCCCGGCCGCCGCGGCCAGCCGGGTGCGCCGCTCGGCCGGCAGCACCGGCATCGCGGCCCGGATCTGCTCGATCCACTCACGGTCGGGGTCGAGCGGCACGAGGTCGGGCTCGGGGAAGTAGCGGTAGTCGTCCGCTTCCTCCTTGACCCGCATCGTGTGGGTGCGGCCGTCGTTCTCGTCCCAGTGGCGGGTCTCCTGGCGCACCGACTCGCCCGCCTCCAGCAGATCGATCTGCCGGTTGGCCTCGTACTCGATGGCCCGGCCGAGCGAGCGCAGCGAGTTGAGGTTCTTGATCTCGCAGCGGGTGCCGAAGGGGTCGTCGGGCGAGCGCCGCACCGACACGTTGGCGTCGACCCGCAGCGAACCCTCCTCCATCTTCCCGTCGCTCACCTCCGCGGCGACGAGGATCGCCCGCAGCTCCGCGACGTAGGCGCGCGCGTCGGCCGCGCTGCGCAGGTCCGGCCGCGACACGATCTCCAGCAGCGGGACGCCGGCGCGGTTGTAGTCGACGAGGGAGTACTGCGCGCCGGTGATGCGACCGTCGCCGCCCACGTGGGTCGACTTGCCGGTGTCCTCCTCGAGGTGCGCCCGCTCGATGCCGATGCGCGTGCCGTCGGGCAGCTCCAGGAAGCCGTCGATGTTGATCGGCTCGTCGTACTGGCTGACCTGGTAGTCCTTCGGCATGTCCGGATAGAAGTAGTTCTTCCGCGAGAACACCGACGGGCGGATGTCGCAGTTGAGCGCGATGCCGAGGCGGATCGCGAGCTCGACCGCCTTCTCGTTGAGCACCGGGAGCGAGCCCGGGAGCCCGAGCGAGACCGGATCGACGTTCGTGTTCGGCTCGCTGCCGAACTTGTTCGGTGCGCCGGAGAACATCTTCGTCTCGGTGGCCAGCTCGGCGTGGACCTCCAGCCCGATGACCGTCTCCCACTCGCTCACGAGACGCTGGCCTCCAGGGTCGCGGCGACGCGGAACATGACCTCTTCACCGAGCGCGGGCGCCAGCACCTGCACGCCGACGGGCAGGCCGTCGTCGCCGGTCCCGTAGGGGACGGAGATGGCGGGGTCGCCCGAGAGGTTCGACGGGATCGTGCAGACGTCGTTCATGTACATGGCCATCGGATCCGCGGTCTTGTCGCCGAGCGGGAAAGCGGTGGTGGGCGACGTCGGCGAGAGCAGCACGTCGAACCGGTCGTACGCCGCGGCGAAGTCGCGGATGATCAGCGTGCGGACCTTCTGCGCCTTCCCGTAGTAGGCGTCGTAGTAGCCGGCCGACAGCGCGTAGGTGCCGAGCATGATGCGCCGCTTCACCTCGGCGCCGAACCCCTGCGTGCGGGTGGCGACCATCATGTCGTTGGTGTTGGGCGCGTCGACCCGCAGCCCGTAGCGCACACCGTCGAAGCGGGCCAGGTTGCTCGAGGCCTCGGCCGGTGCGATCAGGTAGTAGGCCGAGAGCCCGAAGATGCTGGCCGGCACCGAAGCGTCCTCGACCTTCGCGCCAGCCGCCCGCAGCGCCTCGCTCGCCTCGTGCACGCGGGCGGCGACGTCGGGTGCGATGCCCTCGCCCATCAGCTCCCCGACCACGCCCACCCGCAGGCCCTCGACGCCGCGGTCGAGCTGCTCGGAGACGGCCGGCACCGGCTCGGGGATGGACGTCGCGTCGAGCGGGTCGCGCCCGGCGATCACCTCGAACAGGAGCGCGGCGTCGTCGACCGTGCGGGCGAACGGCCCGATCTGATCGAGCGACGAGGCGAACGCGACGAGGCCGTAGCGGCTGACCCGGCCGTAGGTCGGCTTCATGCCGACCACACCGCAGAGCGCAGCGGGCTGGCGGATCGAGCCGCCGGTGTCCGAGCCGAGCGCCAGGGGCGTGAACCCGGCGGCCACCGACGCGGCGCTCCCACCGGACGACCCGCCCGGCACGCGGGTCGTGTCGTGCGGGTTGCGGGTCGGCCCGAACGCCGAGTTCTCGGTGGAGCCGGCCATAGCGAACTCGTCGAGGTTCGTCTTGCCGACGATGAGCGCGCCGGCCTCGCGCAACCGGCTGACCACCGTCGCGTCGTAGGGCGGCACCCAGCCTTCGAGGATGAGCGACGAGCAGGTGGTGGCGACGCCGTGGGTGCAGAGGTTGTCCTTGAGCGCGACCGGCACCCCCGCGAGCGGGCCCGGGTCGCGCCCCGCCGCCACGGCCTCGTCGATCGCGGCGGCCGTGGCGCGCGCGTCGTCTGCGGTCACGACGTTGAACGCGTGCACCTCACCGTCGGACTCGTCGATCGCGCCCAGGTACTCCTCGAGCGACGACGCGGCCGACCACTCACCGGCGCGCACGCCCGCGGCGAGCTCGCGCGCAGACAGGTACGACGACATCAGGGCGCCTCACCCACGATCGCCGGCACCCGGAAGCGCCCGTCCTCCACCTTCGGCGCGGCTCCGAGCACCTCCGCGGTGTCGACGGTCGCGCTGACCACGTCGGGGCGCAGCACGTTCTTCAAGGGGTACGGGTGCGACGTCGGCGGCACGTCGCCCAGGTCGAGCGCCTCGACGTCAGCCGCGTGATCGAGGACCGCGGCGAGCTGCCCGGTGAACATGTCCAGCTCGTCGTCCGCGAGCTCCAGGCGCGCGAGCCGCGCCACGTGCGCGACCTGGTCTCGACTGATGCGCTCTGTCACGTGCGCAAAGGTACCCAGTCGACTCAGCGGTACGGATCGTCGTTCTCGGGCGCCGTCCACCAGTCGTCGGACGCCGGTTCCCAGCCCGGGTCCTCGTAGATGCAGTTCACCGGGCAGGGATCGAGGCACTTGGCGCAGCCCGAGCAGAGCTCCGGGATGATGATGACGTCGATCCCGTGGTTGAAGATCGCGCCGAACTGGGGCGGGCAATGCCGGAGGCAGGCATCGCAGTTGATGCACTCCGCCATCTCGATGCGGTACGGCGCCGGCCGCCACTTGGGGTTGCGCTCGTGGTTGGCGAGGCGCTCGGTGCGGTTGGCGGCCGGCATCACCCCAGCGTAGAGCCACCCTCCGGCGTTGACCCACGGGTCAAGGAGGTGGTGGGCTGTGCCCATGGCGAAGGCCACGCGCCAGTTGGTCGACGGAGATGGCGCAGCGGCCGGGCCACGCCGGCTGACGGCCCAGGGCCTCGAGCGCAAGCAGCAGCTGCTCGACAGCGCGGCGGCGCTCTTCGCCGAGCGGGGCTACGCCGAGACACGGGTGCTCGACATCGTGCGCCGGGCCGGCGTCGCCAAGGGCCTCTTCTACTGGTACTTCGAGAACAAGGAAGCCCTCTTCCGCGAGCTGGTCGTCCACCACCGCCAGGCCCTCCGCAAGGCGCAGGCCGCAGCGATGGACCCGGACGCCGAGCCGCTGCTGCGCATCCGCCAGGGCGTCGAGGCGACGCTGGCCACCATGTCCTCGCACGCGCACTTCTTCGCGATGCTCCAGGTGGAGAACCTCGACCAGCGCTTCGCCGACCTGCTGGTGCGAGGCAGCGAGATCCACGTCGCCGACACGATCCGCCTCATCAAGGAAGGCATCGCGGACGGCACGATCCGCGAGGAGGAGCCCGAGCTGCTCGCGCTCGGGGTGAACAGCGCGGTGGCCTACTACGGCCACTTCCACCGGACCGGTCGTGTGCAGATGCCGATCACCGACCTGGCCGAGTTCGTCGGCCGCTACGTGGTGCGCGTGCTGGCCGTCGACGACGAGATCGCCGATCGGGTGCTCCGAGCCTGACGACGGGCACCCGGCTACGGTGCGGCCGCCCTTTGCCCGAGCAGACCGAGCACCGAAGACCAGCCCAACGGAGGAGTGCGACGTGCCCCAGTTCCTGAGCGATGCGTGGATGGACGAGGCCAAGAAGATCCGCGACGAGGTCGGTGGCAGCGACGCGCCTCCGCCCCATCAGGTCCGGATGAACATGGTCATCACCGAGTGCCCCGACGGCATCGGCGAGGGCGGCAAGGTCGACGCCCACATGGACACGAGCGGCGGCCAGGTCGAGCTCGAGACCGGGCACCTCGACGGACCGGACCTGACCGTCACCGTCGACTACCAGACGGCGAAGGCGATCCTCGTCGACCAGAACCCCCAAGCCGGGATGCAGGCGTTCATGGCCGGCAAGGTGAAGGTCCAGGGCGACATGTCGAAGCTCATGGCGATGCAGCAGGGCGCGCCGGATCCGAAGGCTGCAGAGATCGCTTCACGCATTCAGGCGATCACTGACTGAGAACTGTCTAGCTCCACCTCAGGTGCGAGCTGAGCCGGGGCGGTGGCCTCGTCGCAGTGGCTGGGGATCACCGCGTCCGGCACACCGCCCCGGTGGGTGAAAGACTAACCACGAATTGTGGGTTTTGGGAAGTACCCCGGTCCTCAGGGCTTCTTCCGGAGGATGAGGTTGACGGTTGAGCCTTGTGGGACACGGGCTCCGGCCGGGGGATCCGTCCGGTAGGGCTGCGATCCCTTGCCCGAGACATCGCCGTCCTTGAGGCCCGCCCGGTGGAGCATGTCGATGGCCTCGTCGAGCGAGTGGGCCTTGGCGATGTCGGGGACGGTGACCAGCGGCGGCCCGTTCGAGACGGTCACCGTGATCGCCGATCCGCGGGGGACCGAGGCGCCCGGGCCGGGCTCGGTGGCGATCACCCGACCCTTCGGCACGGTGGTGCTGTAGACGCCGTTCGGCTTCGGGTCGAGCTTGAGGCCCTGCAGGATCGCGACGACCTCGTCGTAGGAGCGGCCGGCGAGCTTGCCTGGGATCGTGCGCGGCGGCGGGCCGTTGGAGACGACGAGCGTGACCGTCTCTCCCTTCGGGAGGCGGGCCTTGGTGCCGTTGGCCACCGCGATGACGTGGTCGGCGGGAACCTTCTCGTCGAGCTGACCCGTGGTCTTCGTCTTGAACCCGGCCTTCGCGAGCGCAGCGGTCGCGTCGGCCACCGACGCGCCGACCAGCTTCGTCGGCACCGCGGCGATCGTGGGGCCGTCCGAGACGACCAACGTCACGTGCTGCCCTTCGCGCACCGAGGTCCCGACGTCCGGCTGGACCGCGAGGACCTGGCCCGCTGCGGTGCCGTCCCGGCGGGTGTGCTCCTCGTTCACCTTCCAGTGGTCGGCCTCGAGCTTGCCGCGCGCCGCGTCGACGTCGAGGCCCACGACCGCAGGGACGTGGTGGGTGGGTGTGGCAGTGAGGTTGGCGATGAGCGCGCCGGCCGACACGCCGACCGCGACGATCAGCACGAGGACGAACGCGATGAGCGCCCACCGGCGCCATGACCGGTGAGGTCGCGCGGGCGGTGGTGAGACGTAGGGCTCGTCCCCGTCGGGCGGGACCGGCGGCGGCGCGGCCGAGGGCGGTGCGGGGTCCGGCGGACGCGCGACGACCGGTGGGGCCGACTCGGCCATGGTCAGGTCGAGGTCGACCGGCTCCTGCGTCGGCGCGGCGGCGTCGGCCGACGCCGCGTTGAGGAACGGCCAGACGTCGAGATCGTCGCTGTCCGCGTCGTCCCCGGCGACGGTCGTGGCCGCAGTGGCCGGGTCGGGTTCGACGATCGTGGTCGGGCCGGGATCGTCGGCCACGACCACCGGCGTCGGGCCGGTGGCCAGCAACGTCGGGTCCGAGTCGTCGCGCGGGCCGTCGGGCTCCACCGCCCCCGCCAACGGCAGCGGCGCCGGGCGGGGCATCGCCGAGGCTGCGGCCATGAGGGCCACTGCCAGCTCGTGGGCGTCGAGCCGGGCTTCGGGATCGGCCCGTCCGGCGCGGGTCAGGGCCGACTGGAGCGGGCCGAGCTCGTCGTCGACCTCGAGATCCCGGTCGACCCGGGCCATGAGCGTGCCGATCGTGGTGTCCGCCGTGAACGGCACCCGGCCGGTGACCGCCTCGACCAGCACCAGGGCGAGGGAGTACACGTCGGCCTTGCCCGTGAGGGCCAGGCCCTGCGCCTGCTCGGGCGAGGCGTAGCGGGCGGTGCCGAGGACCGCGCCCTGGGGCTCGGTCCAGGCCGCCTCGGCCAGGGCCCGGGCCAGCCCGAAGTCGGCGATGCGCAGCCGGCCCTCCTCACCGAAGAGGAGGTTGGCCGGCTTGATGTCGCGGTGGACGAAGCCACGGCGGTGGGCGTACTCGAGGGCACGGGTCGCCTCCAGCCCGACCAGCAGCGTCTGGGACGGCGACAGGCGCTCGCCCCGGTCGAGCATCGAGCGCAGACTGCCGCCGGCGAGGTACTCGAGCACCAGGAACGGCACGTCGCTCTCGGTCTCCTGGCCCCAGTCGTAGACCGCCATCACGTTGGGGTGGTTGAGCGCAGCTGCGGCGCGCGCCTCGGCCTGGAAGCGACGGAGGAACGCGGCGTCGTCGGCCAGCGCGTCGTGCAGCATCTTCACCGCGACGCGCCGGCGCAGGCGGACGTCATCGGCCAGGTTCACCTGGGCGGACGCGCCACGACCGATCGGAGCGATGATCCGGTAGCGCCCCGCCAACACCCGGCCGATCTCCTCGGTCCGTGACAGAGCCACGAACCGAGGGTACCGGCTGCCCCTGCACCGCCCGTGGCAGCTCGGGGCCGCTGCGCGCGTGACGGGGTGGGTGGGGTCCCCGCTCCGGCACAATGGCGCCACCCATGGATCCGGCCACGATCAGGAACCCGCCGAAGCAACCGCTCGTGTCACCGCGACGGATCGTGATCGCAGTGGTGCTCATCGCCGCGGTCGGGTTCCTCGTGTGGACGTGGAAGGGCACCAGCGACGGCCCGGGCGGCGGGACCGGCTGCCAGAACCCGTCGGTGGTGGCCTTCGACCCGTGTCCCGGCTCGCACATCCTGCGGCAGGCCGAGGTGGGCGTGGAGCTGCAGCCGGGCTACGACGGACGCATCTCGATCAACGGCACCGAGATCCCCGAGGACCAGATGCAGGGGGCGATCCTGCCGGGCACCGACGCCTACGCGCAGCTGACTCCCGAGGAGCGCAAGCTCGGGCCGCGGCCGAACAACAAGAACATCGTCAAGTTCCAGCCCGGCAAGGGCAAGATCATCGACAAGTTCAACGGCGAGGTCCAGGTCAACATCCGCTTCTGGAAGCTCTCCGAGGGCGAGGACTCGGCCGGAGAACCGCTCTCGTACACGATCTTCGTGACGTGACGTGATCACGCCGGCTCCACCGGCGGCCGACCTGCCGCTGCCGTGGGACGGCGCCGTCGCCGACCCGGTCGCCGCGCTGGCGGCAGCACGCGCCGACCACGGCGACACCTTCACCGACGTCAGCCGGCGCTACCTGTTCCTCTTCTCACCACAGGGTGTGCGCGCGTTCTACGCGCTCGCGGAGGACGTGGCCAGCAAGGGCGTGGCCGACGTGCGGATGCTGCTGCGGAAGGTGCCCGACGAGCTGTTCGCCGGTCGCCGCACGCTTCCGCACGAGCTGTTCGGTCGGGACGACGTCGGCACCTACCTCGCCAACCTCGACTGGGCCCTGGAGGTGACCGCACGCGAGCTCGGCCCGGCCGGACGGCTCGACGTCTTCGACCACACCCGCCGGCTCGGCCATCGCATCGGCCTCGCGTCGTGGGCCGGTCGCGGCTCCGCCGACGGGCCGCGCTTCGAGCGCTTGGTCACCGCGCTCGACGCGCTCGACGCGTCCGAGGCGTTCGTCCACCCGGACCTGATGGGCGAGGTGGCCCGCTCCGACAAGGCACGTGAGCGCGACGCGCTCGCCGTCGCGACCGAGGAGCTGGCGCGCACCGTCGACGAGCTCGACGGCGCGCGAGGCGACGACCTCTTCGACCGGATCGTCGCCCGCTGGGACGACGCCCCTGCCGACGAACGTCGCGTCAACGCGGCGCTCGACGTGGTGCTGGTCCACCTCGCGTCCATGTCGAACCTCTTCGCCGGGCTCGGCTGGACGATCGTCGACCTGCTGGCCCGGCCCGACATGGCCGAGCAGGTGCGAGGTGGCGATCGCGCGCTGGCCGAGGCGTGCGCGCTGGAGTCGATCCGCGTGCACCAGCGGTCGATCATGCTGCGGCAGGTGCTGCGCCCGATCGAGCTGGACGACGGCACGCAGCGCTACGCCGTCGAGCCGGGCGTGACGATCGCGACGCTGCTGCCGCTCACCAACCTCAGCGCCGCTCCCGGCCTCGACCGCTGGGACCCGAGCCACTGGAACGGTCGCCGCCTGCGCGACCCGAGCGACCTGGCTGCAGTCGAGCTGGTGACCGCGTTCGGGCACGGGCGCCACCCCTGCCCGGCCCAGCCGTTCTCGCTCGCCGCCATCACCCGCGCGGTGACCGATCTGCTCGAGCGCTACGAGCTGGTCGCGGAGCTCACCGAGGTCCGCGAGCTGCCCTCCCAGATCGGAGGCGTGGCCCGCGCCGCGGACCCCTGCCCCGTCCGCTACACCGCCCGCTGATCGGCTACGGGAGCTCGCCGGTGTCGAGGAGGTGCTCGAAGCCGGCGAGGTCGAGGATCGGGACGCCGAGCTCCTCGGCCTTGGTGAGCTTCGAGGCGCCCGGGCCCTCACCCACCACGAGCGCGGTCGTCTTCTTGGACACGCTGCCGGGGCTCTTCCCGCCACGGGAGGTGATGGCCACCTCGGCCTCCTCGCGGCTGTAGCCCTCGAGCGTGCCGGTGACGACCACCGACATGCCCTCGAGCACCTGCGGCACGTCCGCCTTCTCGGGGCCGGTGAAGTTCACACCGGCCGACCGCAGCTTCTCGATGACCGCGCGGTGGCCCTCGTCGGCGAACCACTCGTGCACCGCCTGCGCGATCACCGTGCCGACGCCGTCGGCCTTGGCCATCGCCTCGATCGGGGCCTCCATGATCGCGTCGAGGTGGCCGAACGTCTGCGCCAGCGCGAGCGCGCCCGACGGACCGACGTGGCGGATGTTGAGGCCGACGAGCAGGTTGGCGAGCGGTCGCTCGCGCGCTGCGTCGATGGCCCGCTGCAAGTTCGCGATCGACACCTCGCCGAAGCCCTCGAGCCCGCGCACCTTCTCCCAGTCGATCGTGAAGACGTCGCCGATGTCCGCGATCAGGCCGAGCTCGAGGAACAGGCGCACCGTGCGCTCGCCGAAGCCCTCGATGTCGAGCGCGCCGCGCGACGCGAAGTGCTCGATCGCGCCATGGATCTGGAACGGGCACTGCAGGTCGACGCAGCGGGTGTCGCTCTCCCCCTCGGGCCGGACCAGCGTGCTCTCGCGCGGGCAGGGGCACGTCGTCGGGAACGTCCACCGCTTGGTCCGCTTCTTGCGATCGGCCAGCACCGGGCCGACGACCTCGGGGATGACGTCACCGGCGCGGCGGACGACGACCGTGTCGCCGGGCCGGACGTCCTTCGCCCGCACCTGGTCCTCGTTGTGCAGCGTGGCCTGGCCGACGTTGGCGCCACCGACGAACACCGGCTCGAGCCGAGCGTACGGCGTGGCCCGCCCGGTGCGTCCCACCGACACGAGGATGTCGAGCAGCTTGGTGGTGCGCTCCTCGGGCGGGA
>JAFBAD010000203.1 GCA_019247975.1 Acidimicrobiia bacterium | reverse complement strand
CGGCGCGAACGGGTAGTCGGGCAGATCTGCGAACTGCTCGTCGGGGGTGCGGACGACGTCCATATCAGGCTCCTCTCACTGCCGGGCCATCTCGGTGCGGGCCTCGGCTTCGGCCGTGCCGTCGGCCGGCTTGGTCAACAGCTGGATCTCGACCTCGTGCAGCGTCCCGGTGAACGGGAACGGCGCGGCGTAGCGGGGCGACACCGCCGAGCCGTGGTCGTAACCGACGCTCGCGCCGACCGACGACATCATCCGCATGAAGAGCGGGAGCTCGGCCTCGCCCGCGGACACGCCGTCGACCAGCACCTCGAGCGTCCCCGCCCGTCCCTCGCCCCGCCGGAACCGCGCGGTCAGCACCGACCCGCCGACGGGCACTTCGACCGACGACTCGACGACGGTGTGCGCGTCGAACGCGTTGTAGTCGACGACGAACCGGTCGCCCTGCACGAACACCGACAGACCCGAGTTCTCGGTGCCGGTCGCGTAGAGCACGCCTTCATCGCCAGCCGAACGGGTGACCCGCGCGGTCAGGTCGAAGCTGCGACCACCGGTCGCGGCGGCCGCCTGCGCCGGGATCGGCGACATCGGTGGGCGGTACAGGTAGCGCCGGTCCGACGGGTGCGGCGACTGGTCCCGGAAGCGCGCCCCGAACAGCTCGACCATCCGGTCGTCGAGCGGCAGCACGCCGTGGCGCTCCGCCTCGGACCACCACAAGCCGATCAGCTCCTGCAACCGCTCCGGCTCGTCAGCGGCGCGGTCGTGGCACTCGGACCGGTCGCTCGGCAGGTGGTACAGCTCCCACGGTTCGGTCTCGTAGTCGCCGCCCTGCGTGTGCTTGCACACCGCCTTCCACTCGCCGGCCACGAGCGCGCGGCTGCCGCCCATCTCGAAGTACTGCAGCGTGTTGGTCGCCGGCGCCGAAGCATCAGCCAGAGCACCGGCGAACGAGTGACCCGTCACCGGGAGCTGCGACACGCCGTGGTACTGCTCGGGCGGCGTGATCCCGAGCAGCTCATAGATCGTCGGCGCGACGTCGGCCACGTTCACGAACTGGTCGCGCTTCGTGCCCCGCTGGTCGGCGGCCAGACCGTTCGGCCAGTGCACGATCAGCGGCACGTGCACGCCGCCCTCGTGGGTGTTCTGCTTGTACCACTTGTACGGGCTGTTGCCGCACTGCGCCCAACCCCACGGGTAGTTCGTGTGGCTGTGCGGGCCGCCGATGTCGTCGATGCGGTCGATGGCCTCGTCGGGCGTCTCGAGGATGCCGTTGAAGAACTTCATCTCGTGCATGACGCCGAACGGGCCGCCCTCCTGCGACGCGCCGTTGTCGGTCATCAGCAGGAGCACCGTGTTGTCGAGCTCACCGAGGTCGCGCAGGCCGTCGATGAACCGACCGATCTGGTCGTCGGTGTGATCCAGGAACGCGGCGAACGCCTCCTGCAAGCGACAGGCGAGCCGCTGCTGGTTCTCCGGCAGCGTGTCCCACGCGTCGACGCCCGGGTTGCGCGGCGCGAGGTCGGTCCCCTCGGGGATGACGCCGAGCTCCAGCTGCCGGTCGTACCAGCGCTGGCGGACGACGTCCCACCCCTCGTCGTACCGACCCCGGTACTTCTCGAGGTACTCGGCCGGCGCCTGGTGCGGCGCGTGCGTCGCCCCGAACGGCAGGTACCCGAAGAACGGACGGTCGGGGCGCACGCCCTTGCTGTCGCTGATCATCCGCAGCAGCTGGTCGACCAGGTCTTCGCTCAGGTGGTAGCCGTCCTCGGGCCCGGCCGGCGGGTCGATCGGGTGGTTGTCGCACACGAGGTCGGGGTGGAACTGATCGGTCTCGCCCTCGAGGAACCCGTAGAAGCGGTCGAACCCGCGGGCCAGCGGCCAGTGCTCGAACGGCCCCGCCGCCGAGCACTGCTCCATCGGTGCGAGGTGCCACTTCCCTGCGCACAGCGTCGCGTAGCCCTGGTCGCGCAGCAGCTCCGCGAGCGTCGCCGCGTGGGGCGAGATGTGCCCGAGCTGGTTCGGGAAGCCGGTGCGGAAGTTCGACACCGCCCGCATGCCGACCGCGTGCTGCGACCGACCGGTGAGCAGCGAGGCGCGCGTCGGCGAGCAGAGCGGTGTCACGTGGAAGTTCGTGAACTGCAGCCCGTTCGCCGCCAGCGCATCGATGTGCGGCGTGTCGATGTCCGACCCGTAGCAACCGAACTGCGCGAAGCCGGTGTCGTCCAGGAGGATGATCACGACGTTCGGCGCGTCGGTCCCCGGGTGCGGCGGCTCGTCGTACCAGGGCTCCGACTCGGCCACCCACCGACCGATGCGTCCTTCGAACCTCGATGGTCTCGCCATGCGGCAGCCCTCCCTGGCGGGATCGTAACTCCTGAGAGTCTTACTCTCAATAGCTATTGAGAGTCCTTGACGCAGAAGTTACCGTCCGAGACGTGGACGATGTCGTGGTGGACGGGCGCCGGGCCCGTCGCGAGCGCGGGCGCATCGCCGTCA
>JAFBAD010000186.1 GCA_019247975.1 Acidimicrobiia bacterium | reverse complement strand
GGTCGCGGCCTGCCGGCACGCGTCGGAGAAGCGCGAGATCCAGGTCGGGTCGTGCACCGCGAAGTCGGTGCCGTACGCAGCTACGAGCGCGGCGCGCAGCGTGTCGAGGTCCGGCGGGCCGGCCGGCTCGACCTCGCGCTCCTTCAGCACGACGCCGTAGGGGTTCCCGCCCTTCTGGAAGTCGATCGGACCGATGCCGCCGCCCTCCCGCCGCACGCCGACCACCGGGTCCTCGAGCTGCACCTCGGCGATGATCCAGCTGGCGGTCGCCTCCCACCCGGGGAAGTCGATGCCGGCCGCCTTGCGGACCACGCTGCGACCGCCGTCGCAACCGACGAGGTACGCGGCCCGGATCGGCTCGTCATCGGCCAGCAGCAGATCGACGCCGTCGTCGTCGTGCGCGAGGCCGATCACCTCCCGCCGGCGCAAGGTCGGCACGCCGAGCTCGGTGACCCACTCGGCGAGGATCGGCTCGATGCGGTTCTGCTTCAGCGCGAGCCCGTAGGGGTGGCGGGTCGGGAAGTCGCTGATGTCCAGGGAGATGTAGGCGTAGCCGTGGGTCTGCATGACCTGGCCTTCGCGCAGGAAGCGGTCGGCGACGCCCCGCTGATCGAGGACCTCGATCGTCCTCGCGTGCAACCCCCCGGCTCGCGAGCCGGCGAGCTCCGGGCTCTCGCGCCGTTCCACGATGACCACGTCGACACCGGCGAGCGCCAGCTCCGCAGCCAGCATCATCCCGGTCGGGCCGCCCCCTGCGATCACGACTTCGTGCTCCGTCAATCGACCATCCTCCGTTCGTCGAACGGGTCATGGTCAGCACGAAAGGCGCGTTTGCGGCAAGCCCCCTGCTGTGCGCGACGATGGACTCGGCGGGGGAAGGCGGGTCAGCGGCTGAGGTCGGTGACGACCGCGCGACCGAGGTACTTGCCGGCCTCGAGCTCGTCGAAGATCGCCGGCAGCTCGCTGAGCGGGCCGGTGCGCGACACGTGGGTCGCGACCTTGCCGGCCGCCGCGAGGTCGACCAGCTCACGCATGTCCTGCACGGTTCCGACGGCCGAGTAGATCAGCGTCGGGTCCTTCGCGAAGAACTGGAACGGGTCGAGCTGGAGCTTGCCCTCGCTCGTCGCCGGCAGGCCGACCGCGACGAACAGGCCTGCCTTGCGGAGCAGCTCCAGGCCGAGGTCGAAGCCGGCGAGCTTCGCCGAGAACACCAAGGACGCATCGACGCCGCCGAGCTCCCGGGTGACGACCTCGACCGCGTCGTCCGGACCCACTGCGATCTCGGCACCGAGCTCGCGCACGAAGGCCAGCCGTTCCTCGCCGATGTCGACGCCCACCACCCGGTAGCCGAACGCGGTGGCCAGCTGGACGGCGTAGTGGCCGAGCCCACCGGCCGCGCCGATCACCGCCACCGTGCGCCCCGGGTCGATGCCGTGCTTGCGCAGCTTCTTCACCGCGCCGTAGGCGGTGAGCCCGCCGCACGCGAGCGGCGCCTCCTCGTCACCGACGCTGTCGGGCAGCTGCACGAGGCCAGGCGCGTAGACCGAGAACTGCTCGGCGAACACGCCCATCACGCCCTTGCTCTGCGCGCAGTGACGGGGCTGGCCGCGCAGGCAGTACTCACACGCACCGCACCAGAAGCCGCCACCCGTGCCCCCCAGACCGAGGATCACGCGATCGCCGACGGACACGAACCGCTCCGCACCTTCGCCGAGCGACTCGACCACGCCGATCGCCTCGTGGCCGATCTCGGGCGGTTGCACCCCGTACCAGTCGCCCCGCACCAGGTGCAGGTCCGAGTGGCACACGCCCGCCGCGGTGATCCGCACGAGCGCGTGGTCCTCTGCCGGGACCGGCACCTCGACGTCGGTGATCCCGAGTGTGCCGTTCTCGATGCGCGCTGCTCTCATGGCCCTCGTCTAGTCGAGGAGACCGGGGTCCGCGTTGAGCTCCTGGCGGGCCATCGCCTCCCAGAACCCGTGGAAGCCGTTGCCGTCGCTGCGGGCGATGCGGTCCATCCACCACGAGGCGACCGGTGACTCCAGTTCCCCGCCGGCCGCGAGGACGTGCCACGCACGCTGGCAGCGCTGCTCGAGCGCCACGGCGCGCTGGTGGATCGCACGCGCGGTCGAGCCGAGCACGAACACGCCGTGACCGGCGAGCAGCGCGAGGTCGGCCTCGCCCATCTTGGCGACCGCGCTGCGAGCGGCCTCCATGCTGTTGACCCCGCCCTCGTACTCGTCGACGTGGACCAGCTGGCCGCCGCCGAGCGCGGAGCTCTGGTCCATCGGGGGCGGCACCACGCCCATGTCCGCGAGCACGGTGCCGTAGAGCGGGTGGTTGTGCATGGCCCAGGTGGTGTCCGGCCGGGCCTCGTGGAGAGCGAGGTGCAGCGGGATCCCGGGCGGTGCCGGCCAGTCACCCTCGACCACGTTGCCGGCGAGATCGATGCGGATCAGCTGGTGCGGCCGGAGCTCGCACCAGAGCACGAGCCAGGGGTTGCAGAGGAGCGTCCCGTCACCGAGGTTGCAGGTGATGTGACCGGCGAGGTGGTCGTTGTAGCCCTCCCGCCAGAGGGTCCGGGCCAGCAACACGAGCTCCTCGCGAGGCGACAGGTCGGGCAGGAGCTTCTCCGGTGTCGGTTCGAACACGTCCGTAACATTCGCGTGTGAGCGAACCGGCCTCCATCCCCGACCGATCCGAAGCAGTCACCGCCGAGTGGCTGAGCGACGCGCTGGCCACATCGGTCGGCACCGAGGTCACGAAGGTAGAGGTGCTCGACCAGCACTCGGGCACCACCGGCCGCATGCGGCTCGGCCTCGAGTACGCAGGAGCAGGCGACGGTCCCGAGTCGGTGTTCGTGAAGCTCGCGCCGTTCGACGAGTCGCAGCGGCAGCTCGTCGCGGTCACCGACATGGGGCGGCGTGAGGCCCGCTTCTACGAGGGCCCGGCGCTCGAGGCGCCGCTGCGGATCCCCCGCCCCTACTTCGCGACCCACGGCGACGACCCGAGCGAGTACGTGATGGTGCTCGAGGACCTCAGCGCGTCGGGTTGCACGTTCACCACCCGACTCGAACCGCACGGCCCCGAGCGGGTCGGGCAGCTGATCGAGTCGCTCGCACGGCTGCACGCGCACTTCTGGGACGACTCCCGCTTCGGCGACGAGCTCTCCTGGGTCCAGCCGGCGATGCGCGGGCCGTTCGGCGCGAAGCTCATCGGCAACGCGCGCGAGCAGTTCGCGGACCAGTTCCCGCCCGTGTTCGCCGCGCTCTGCGACCTCTACGTCGAGCACCACGCCCGCATCGCCGAGCTGTGGGACGAGGGCGAGCAGACGCTGATCCACGGCGACACCCACGCGGGCAACCAGTTCGTCGACGACGGTCAGGTCGGCCTGTACGACTGGGCGGTCATCAGCCGATCGCCGGGCATCCGCGACGTGGCCATCTACCTCGGCAACTCGTGCCCGGCCGAGCTGCGCGAGGAGGGTCAGGAGGAGTGGCTCGGCCGCTACCGCCGGGTGCTCGTCGAGGCCGAAGTGGACGCGCCATCGGCCGAGGTGCTCTGGAACCGGTACCGGATGGGCGTGCTCTACGCCTGGGTCGCAGCTACGACGACGGCGTCGATGGGCAGCAAGTGGCAGCCGATCGAGGTCGGCATGACGGGCATGACCCGGGCCACCGACGCCTGCGCGGACCTCGAGACGGTGGAGGCCATCCGCGCCGCCCTGTGATCGTGCGGCACACAGATGCTCGATTTGATCGAGCATCAGATACTCGGTTGATTCGAGTATCATGGCCGTCGTGAGCGACCGCAGCCCCTTCCCCTACCAGGGTCCGCTGGCGCCCGAGCAGGTGTCGGGCCGCGACGAGCTGCTTCGCGACCTGGCCGAACGGCTCACCGACCACCGGCTCACCGCCCTGCTCGGGCCCCGCCGCTTCGGCAAGACGAGCCTGCTGCGCCGGGTCACGAGCGACCTCGAGGCGGTCGGTCCGGACACGATCTGGATCGACCTCTACGAGCTCAACTCGATGGCCGACCTGGCGGTGGCGGTCGACCGGGCCCTCCAGGCGGTGACCGGCCGGCTCCGCAAGGTCCTCTCGGCCGTGGCGGCCGGGCTCACCGTCCAGCTCGGTGTCATCGGCATCGAGCTGTCGCGGGCCGCCCGTGACCGGCCCGATCCCGTCCTCGCGCTGCGCTCGCTCCTGCAGGTCCTCGTCCGCACCGCGGAGAAGCACCCGCTCATCGTCGTGTTCGACGAGTTCTCCGGCATCGCCAACGTCGAGGGCGCGGCCGGCCTGTTGCGCACCGAGCTGCAGCACCACTACCAGCAGATCGGGATCGTGTTCGCGGGGTCGCAGCCGTCGACCATGCGCACGCTCTTCGGTCACCAGGCCCAGCCGTTCTTCGCGCAGGCGGACCTCGTCGAGATCGGCCCGCTCGACGACCTCGCGGTCCGCGACATCGTCGAGCGCGGCTTCGAGGAGACCGGTCGTCGGGCCGGCGTCGTGACCGACCAGGTCGTCCGGTTCAGTCGCGGCCATCCGCAGCGAGCCATGCAGATGGCCGACGCCGCGTGGCGTCTCACCCCGGTCGACGGCGAGGCGGACGAGGAGACGTGGGCCGGCGCGCTCGACGCCGTGCGCACCAGCGTGGACAGCGGCTCGGAGCGCCTCTACGAGCTCATCCCCACGGGCCAGCAGAAGACCCTCCGGGCGATCGTGTCGGGCGGCAGCATCTACGGCGCAGTGGCCGATGTGCTCGACCTGTCGCCCGGCACCGCGAAGGGCGCGGTCGACGCGCTCCTGGGCAACGGCTACCTCTCCCGACGCAACGACAAGCTCGTCGTCGTCGACCCGCTCTTCGCCGACTGGATCCGCCGCCGCTTCGCGCCGTGACCCTCAGCCGTCGGACGCGGTGAAGAGGAACTGCTCCATCATCGGGCGGATCGCATCGTCGACGATCTCGATGCGGATGCCGAGGTCGTCGCGGTGGTAGGCGAAGGTGACCGGCGATGCGCTGCCGTCCCGCCCGGCGAGCTGCAGCGGGCAGCGAGCAGCGGACAGCCGCTCGCTCTCGGCCGGAAGATCAGCGGTCCAGAAGCCGATGTGGTGCAGGTTCGAGGGCTCGTTGCACACCCAGATCGTGCCGGGCGTCTCCTCGATCAGCTCGAGCCGCGGCTCGTCGGTCGAGTAGCAGAGCTTCGTCGGCACGACGATGTCGTTGCCCTCGCCGTCGCGCAGGTGGTTCTCCCCCACCGCCATGACCGGCCCCCAGCTGACGCCGAGCAGCTCGGTGAGGCGGGCCTGCGCGGCCTCGAGGTCGGGCACGACGATCCCGACGTGGTAGTGGACGGCCACGACGGCTCGCCTACGAGGCGACTGCTGCGTAGCAGGCGTTGATCAGCGACGAGCTGCGGACGTCCTCGGCGATCGTCGTCGCCATCTTGTTCATGACGTAGCCGAACGCGAAGCCGGCGTCGGGGTCGGCCCAGCCGAGCGAACCGCCGGCACCGGCGTGCCCGAACGAGCCGGGACCACCGACGTTCATGAGCGAGGACGGCACGAAGAACCCGAGCCCGAACTGCAGGTCCATGTCGAGCAGGACGATGTTCGGACCGCTCGTGCGCTGCGTCGCTGCGTCGCGCATCTGCGCCTCGCCGAGCACCCGCACGCCGTCGACCTCGCCGATGCACGCCGCGTACATGCGGGCCAGGGACCGGGCGTCGCAGATGCCGTTCGCCGCTGGCAGCTCGGCGGCGTGGACCCTGCGGCTGTTGAAGACGTTGCCGGCGGCGGGGTCGTCGTCGCGGGTGAAGGCGCCGTTCACGGTCAACGCCCGACCGAGCATCGACTCGGGCCCCATGAACTGGTCGATCACCGCCCGCGTCGCCTCGTCGGCTGCGTCGCCGGGAGCCACCCCGAGGTTGCCGACGAGCATCGCCACCCGGGGCTCGAGCTCGGCCGGCAGACCGATCCAGAAGTCGAGCCCGAGCGGCTCGGCGACCTCGTCGCGGAAGTAGGTGCCGAGGCTGCGGCCGGTGATCCGGCGCACGACCTCGCCGACCAGGTTGCCGTAGGTGACCGCGTGGTAGCCGTGCGCGGAGCCCGGCTCCCAGAGCGGCTTCTGACGGGCCAGCGCCGCGACGATCGGATCCCAGGCCAGGACGTCGTCGAGCGACAGCTCCTCGTCGACCCAGGCCAGCCCGGCCTGATGGGTCAGCAGCAGGCGGACCGGCATGGTCTCCTTGCCGCCGTCGGCGAACTCGGGCCAGTACTCGGCCACCGGCGCCTCGATGTCGAGCTTGCCCTGCTCGACCAGCTGGTTGGCGCAGATCGCGGTCGCGCCCTTCGTCGAGGAGTAGACGAGCTGCAGCGTGTCCTCGGCCCACGCGCGGCCCGACGAGTCGTCGGCGACACCGCCCCAGAGGTCGACCACCTTCTCGCCCCGGTGGTACGCGGCGAAGGCCGCGCCGACCTCGAGACCGGCCTCGAAGTTCCGCTCGAACTGCTCGCGCACCTCGGCGAAGCGCGGGTCGCAGTGCCCGCTCATTGCGCTCTGCGCGTCAGCCGGGGCGCTCAGCACCGTCATCTCCCGCTGCTCGCGTCCGCCCTGCCTCATCAGCCGATTGACAACGCTACCAGGTTCTCAGTAAACATTCATTTATGGCGTCGACCCACCCCTCGGGCCTCCTGCATCGGCTCGTCAACCCGGTACGCC
>JAFBAD010000181.1 GCA_019247975.1 Acidimicrobiia bacterium | reverse complement strand
TCAGAGCGTGCGGTCGCGCAGGAGCGTCGACGAGTCCTTCACAGCGGAGCGACGATGTTCATGGCGATCCCGTTCGGATCGATCAGCATGAAGCAGCGGACGCCGTGGCTGGGGAAGTCCTCCGGCCCGCCCATGATCACGGCGTTGCCGACCGCGGCGGCGTGGATCGCGTCGACCCGCTCGACCGAGCCGACGTCGAGGTCGAACGCATCCGGGCTGATCAGGTCGACTCCCGTGAGCAGCTGCGCGCCGGCCGACGTCGGCGACTCGAACATGATCGCGTCGGGGTCCGACCACTCCCCATGCACCCGGAACCCGAGGAAGCCCGCGTAGAAGCGCTTCGCCGCGTCCGGTTCGACGACCGACCCCGGTATCGCTCGCGTGATCGTCCGTGCCGTCGGGCGAAGGGCTCCGGACGGGCGGTCGCGGGCGGCGCTGACGGTGACCCTCCGACCCGACGGATCGAGCATCGAGAAGCGGCCCGCCTCGAACGCCTGGATCACACGCACGTCGTTCGCCTCGGCCCGATCGAAGAGGGCAACGGCCTGGGACTCGGTCTCGACCTCGACGGTGAAGCCCGGCGGGAGCGCGGAGCCGCCGTGGTTGACCCGGACCTCCACCCCGTCGTCCGACGCGGACACGAGCGAGACGAGGCGTCCGTCCTCGGTGCGGGTGTCGAAGCCGAGCAGCTCGGTGTAGAAGCGGACGGTCTTGTCGAGCTTGGTGGTCCGGACCTCGGGGATCGTGCGGGTGATGTGCACGGGCGGCGCCTTCGCGTTCGTGCCCACCGACGCGACGGCCGCGGATCGGTCGGGGCGGGCGTTGCGGACGTGGCGGAGAGCCGACGAGTAGCTCTCGCCCGTTCGTTGCGCCCGAGCGCGGACGACGCGCTTGAAGTCCTTGCGTTCGGTCACCGGTCGGCTCCTCCGCGCCTGCGACGGATGCCCCTCAGCGACACCGCCCAGGCCGGCGGCCAACGTAACCGCACCTCGAGGATCCGCTCCCCTGCGCCTCCACGGGTGCCGCAGCTGAGGAGCGACAGTCGGAGGTCGAGCGTGAGGCACGCTCGACCCGGAGCGTCGCGCCGGTGCCGCACCCCGTCAAGGCGTCCCGGTAGGTTCGAGGGACGTGAGCTACACCGTGGATTTCACCACCGTCTCGACGGTCGGTCTCGAGTCGTCACCGGTCGCGGAGGCGCTGGCCGGGCTCCGGGCGCACGAGGCCCGGTACTACAAGAACAAGTACGACCACGTCTTCGTGGTGGAGCCCGCCGACGAGGCCAAGGCGACCATCGACTACGTGCACGGCATCCTCGAGGAGGAGCGGGACATCAAGATCGCGTCGCGTCCGCTCGAGGCCACCGAGTTCGAGGTCGACGGCATCAGGATGGCGTACGTCTTCTACGAGAGCGGGCTGGCGATCAACGTCATGTACACGCTCGCCGAAGGCGGCAAGCGGGCGGTCGGGTTCAAGCTCTCCGAAGGGATGGACGTCCCCGAGGAGCTCGCGTCGAAGTTCAAGTTCGCGCGGCAGAAGTCGAAGCTCGCCGGCACGATCCGCGGCTCGTACTTCACCATCAAGAACGAGCACTGAGGTCGACGGACCAGTCGACGTAGGCTCGCTGGCCGGCAGGAGGTCGCGCGATGTGCTGGCACAGCCATGATCGGTACGACAGGTCCGAGCGGGGTCGGTGGACCCAGCCCCCGCCCGAGCGGAGCGACGTCCGGGTGTCCGACTCGGACCGCCAGGCGGTCATCGACGCGCTGCAGCGACACACCGGCGACGGCCGGTTGACCCTCGACGAGTTCGAGGAGCGGGTGGACGAGGTGCTCGAGGCACGCACCCGGGCCGACCTCGATGCGACCCTGCGCGAGCTCCCGAGCCTGCGTGGGGACGCGCCCCACCGACCGAGCCGAGGCCACGCGCCGCTGCGGGCCGTCGCGGCGTTCGTCCTCGTCGCGCTGCTGGTCACCGGCCACTTCTGGGTGCTGATCCCGCTGGCCTTCTTCATCTTCCGGGCTCATGGTCGTCACCTGCACCACGACTCGGTTGCGCCCGTCTAAGGGGACTTCGCCGGCGCACCCGGGATCACCGGGAGCTCCGAGAGCCCACGGAGGACGAGCCCGTCGCCGTGGCCCCAGCGCAGCTCCGATGACGGCACCGCCAGCCGCAGCTCCGGGAAGCGCCGGAGCAGCGTGCCGATGGCGAGCTGCCCTTCCATGCGGGCGAGCGGCGCTCCCAGGCAGAAGTGGATGCCGTGCCCGAACGCGAGGTGGCGCGTCTCGGTCCGGTCGAGGTCGAGCTGCTCCGGGCGCGCGTAGTGATCGCCGTCGCGGTTCGCGGCGGCGAGGCAGATGATGACCTGCGCGCCCGTCGGGATGGTCTCGCCACCGATGTCGATCGGCGCGACGGCGTACCGGAAGGTGGAGTGCGGTACTGGCGCATCGAACCGCAGGAGCTCCTCGATGGCCGTTGCGATCGACCTCGGGTCGGATCGGAGCTCGGCCAGCTGATCGGGCTGCTCGAGCAGCGCGACGACCGCGTTGCCGATGAGGCTCGCCGTCGTGTCGTGGCCGGCCACGATGAGCTGGAAGATCGTCGACAGCAGCTCCTGCGTCGTGAGCCGCTCCTGACCGTCCCGTGCGCTGATGAGCGCGCTCACCAGATCGTCGCCGGGGTCGGACTGCTTCGCCTCGACGAGCGCTTCGAGCATCCCGACGACCGTGTCGGACCCCGCCTTCGCCTTCGCGTACTCCGCATCGGTGGTCGTGGGCATCAGCAGCGCGGTGAGGCCCCGACCGAGAGGGCCTCGATCCGCCTCAGGTACGCCGAGCAGCTCGCAGATGACGGTGAACGGCAGCGGGAACGCGAACGCGCCGACGAGGTCCACCGTGGCGTCGGGACCCGCGGCCTCCACCTCGTCGAGCAGGCGGTCGATGATCGCCTGCACGGGGGCGCGGAGCGACTCGACCCGGCGCGGTGTGAACGCCGCCGACACGAGCCGGCGCAGCCGCGTGTGGTCGGGCGGGTCGACGCTGAGCATGTGACGCGCGAACGCAGGGCCGGGCAGACCCTCGGCCACCACACCGTCGCCCGACGCCAGCGCGGCGTGCATGTCCTTCGAGAGCCGGGTGTCGTTGAGCGCCTTGCGGGATTCCTCGTAGCCGACCACCAACCAGGCGTCGTGGCCGTCGGCCAAGGTGACGCGATGCACCGGGCCCAGCTCCCTCACGGACGCGAAGAGCGGGAACGGGTCGTCCCGGTCGTAGTCGCCCCACGCCTGCATGGCCTCGATCGATGTCACTTCCACCCTCCTCGGCGCGAGGCTACGCCGACGGTCCCGAGCCAGGAGACGCCGACCCCATGTTCATCGACGCACCAGACGAATCCGAGGCCACGGGCGACGTCGCCGAGTGGTACGCGCGGCAGCGACGCTCCTGGGGGTACCTGCCGAACTACGCACCCGCCTTCGCGCTCCGGCCCGACGTGGCCGAGGCCTGGGCCGGGCTGAACGGCACGATCGGCCGGAACATGGACCGGCGCCGGTTCGAGCTGGCCACCATCGCGGCCGCCCGCGTGTACCGGTCGACGTACTGCGTCGCGGCCCACAGCAAGTTCCTCCGCGACGACTGCGGCGACGAGAAGACGATGCTGGCGTTCGCAGCCGACCCCAGCGGGGAGACGCTCGACGCCACCGACCGGGCGGTGGTCGAGTTCGCCACCAAGGTGGCCCGTGATGCCGCGTCGATAGAGGACACCGACGTCCAACCGCTGCGCGATGCCGGCCTCAGCGACACCGAGATCGTCGACGTCGTCCTCGCCGCCTCGGCCCGCTCGTTCTTCACCAAGGTGCTCGACGCGCTCGGGGTGCAGGCCGACGTCGAGCTGGGCGAGGCCCTCGGCCCCGAGGTGCGGCAGCAGGTGACCGTCGGACGACCGATCGCCGATGTGTGACCGCTGACCGGATGACAGGCTGAAACCCGAGGAGTACGGTCGGGATTCCTCGGAAAAGGGAGGGGCCCCCATGACCGCCACCGATACCCCCGTCAACAACGGCGTCAACGTCGGAGCTCTGCTCGGCGCGCGGGACGCGCTCACCGGAGCACCGGAGGCCGCTCAGTTCGAGTGGCGCGCCTCGTGTGAGTGGCAGAACGGCACGCACAGCAGCTCGACGGTCGAAGGCTTCTTCGGCCTCGGCGAGGAGCAGAACCACCGCACGAAGTACTCGTTCGAGATCGACCACCCCGAGGTGTTCGCGTCGGAGGACAACGGTGCGACGCCGGTCGAGTTCATCCTCGTCGGCCTGGCCGGCTGCCTGACCGCAGGCGTCGCCGCTGTCGCCCAGAACCGCGAGATCCAGCTCCGGAAGGTCTCCGCCACCATCGAGGGGAAGATGGACGTGCGCGGGATCCTCGGCGCCGACTCCGACGTGCGCAACGGCTTCAGCGGCATCAAGGTCACCTACGACATCGACGCCGACGCGTCGAAGTCCGACATCGAGGCGCTGGTCGCCCAGTCGCAGAAGCGATCGGCCGTGTACGACATCATCACGAACCCGACCGACGTGCAGGTCGAGGTCGTCTGATCGCTCCGCGCACCTAGGGACGGTCGGGAGATGCGCACCACGACCGTCGTCATCGGGGCCGGCCACGGCGGGCTGGCCATCAGCCGCTGCCTGTCGGATCGCTCGATCGACCACGTGGTCCTCGAGCGGAACGAGGTCGCGAGCTCGTGGCGCACCGAGCGGTGGGACTCACTGCGCCTGCTCACGCCCAACTGGCAGTGTCGCCTGCCCGGTCACTCCTATGACGGCGACGACCCCGACGGCTTCATGACCATGCCGGAGGTGGTCGACTTCATCGCCGGCTACGCCAAGGTGATCGCCGCGCCGGTG
>JAFBAD010000119.1 GCA_019247975.1 Acidimicrobiia bacterium | reverse complement strand
GGAACGACGCGGTGTTCGTGACCGGCGGCTCGGCGGGCGTTCCGCTCGCGTCGGGTCAGGCGATTACGCCCGCGCAAGGGATCACCGCGCGCGCCGCGCAGGCAGGAGTCAATGTCACCACGGTGCAGGGCTCGGCCGGCGACGTGGCCTCGCCCAACCTGGTCGACCCGTCGGTCCTGACTCCGTCCTCGGGCGCCGGTCCCGGGCTGCTCGGGCAGTACTGGAGCAACGGGACGTTCAGCGGCGCACCGGCGTTGACCCAGGTCGATCAGCACGTCGACGCCACAGCGTTCCCGACCAGTCCCCAGCCCGCGGTGTGGTCGGCCAGGTGGACGGGCAAACTGACCCCGACCGAGTCGGGGCTGTACCGGTTCACGCTGTCAGAGGCCGGTATCGCGTCGATGACGATCGCCGGGCAGACCTTCGGGCCGGCGTATCGAGAGGCGACGCAGTTCGTCGTCGGACCGCACTATGTGGTCCAGGGGACCGTGCCGCTCATCGCCGGCCAGTCGGTGCCGGTGGAGATCGACTATTCGAGCCGCAGCGGCCTGTTCAGCCACGAGATCCACTTCGGCTGGCAGAAACCGTCGGAGTCGGGGATCCCGGCCGCGGTGGCGGCCGCCCGCAACGCCGACGTGGCCGTGGTGTTCGCCAACGATGCGCAGGGCGAGGGCATGGATCGCTATTCGCTCTCGCTACCCGGCGATCAGAACCAGCTGATCGACGCGGTCGCCCACGCCAACCGCCGCACGATTGTGGTGCTCAACACCGGCGGCCCGGTGCTCATGCCGTGGCTGAACGAGGTCTCGGGAGTGCTCGAGGCGTGGTACCCGGGCCAGCAGTTCGGCCCCGCGATCGCCGCCGTGCTGTTCGGCGACGTGAGCCCCGGCGGACGGCTCCCGGTGACCTTCCCGGCCAACCAGAGCCAGGGGCCGGCAGCGGCGAATCCGCCGAGCACCTACCCGGGGGACGCGAACGGCAACGAGAGCTATCAGGAGGGGCTCGACGTCGGCTACCGCTGGTATGACGCAACCGGTCAGCGCCCGCTGTTCCCGTTCGGCTACGGGCTCTCCTACGAGAGCTTCCGGGTCTCGGACGTGCGCGCGCTCGATAACCCGTTCGCGGGCGGCGCGTTCGCGTTCGCGCGGGTCACCAACACCTCGCGGCAGGCCGGGCCGACCACGGTCGAGCTGTTCCTGCAGTCGCCGGCCGCCGCCCAGGAGCCGCCGAAGCAGCTCAAGGGCTACACCAAGCTGACCCTTGCCCCCGGACAGACGAAGTTCGTCCTGTTCCGCCTGACCCCCAGTGACCTCGCCTATTACAACGCCACGAGCGGGCGGTGGACCGTCGCGCCGGGCCGCTACACAGTCCTACTCGGGACCTCCTCCACCGAGCTCGACCACGCGGCCAGCTTCGACGTCGGCCGCTTCCGGCATCGCTGACGCGGGCGTAGGCGAGCGATCAAGAGCAGAGAGCGGCGGCCTGCCGGTGGCCGCCGCTCTCTGTGATGCGCGTCGGACTGACTAGTCGCCGTCGTTGTCGTTATCGCTGCTGGAAGACGACGAGGCGGCGGTCACCAGCTCGACCTTGTCCCAGTTGGCGCCGGCGCCGGAGAGACTCAGCCGGGCCTCGTGCACCACGGTGCCGGGGGTCAGATTCGCCGAGCTGCAACTCGAATTCGCATTCTCGTTGTTGTCGTCACCCTGCCCGTGGTCGTCGCCCTGGTCGTTGCCGTTGTCCCCGCCCCGGTCGCCGTCGTCGTGAGTGGCGGTGGTGGTGCTCGACGTCTGAGGCGCCTGGCACTCGATCTCGGTGTCACTCGTGACGTTTCCACTGACGGTCTGGCCGTTGGTGAGCGTGATCGTCAGCACACCACCGGTGAACGACGTAACCGTCCCGGCGTTCTGGTCCGAGCTCGTGCCCGAGGTGCCCGAGTTGCCCGACTGGCTCCAGTCATGGCCGAACATCCGGTGGTGCGTTCGCGCGTGGTGACGGCTGTGGTGCTTACCGTGGGCGAGCGCACTCGCCGGAACGATCGCGACCACCGCGCAGCACGCTACGACCGACAGCACGATTCTCCGCATGTATACCTCCTTGCGCCACGGTCCCTGCCTGCTTGCGGCGCGTCGTGTG
>JAFBAD010000030.1 GCA_019247975.1 Acidimicrobiia bacterium | reverse complement strand
GCTCGGCGCCGCGTGGCCGCTCGCGGCGGTGCTGACCGCCGGCACCGCGGCAGGCGCGACGGCCGGGGGCATCGCCGGGGTCGGCATGGGACTCGGCCGGGTCGTCGCGACGAAGCTCGGCGACGGCGGCGCGGCGTCGTCGTTCTCGCTCATCTCGTCGTGCGTCCTCTACGCGCAGGCAGGCGCGGTCGCCGGGTTCGCGATCGGCCGGCTGCGCGTGGCGGAGGCGCAGATCTCGGCCGCCCGCGCGCGCGAGGAGGTCGCCCGCACGCTGCACGACGGCGTGCTCCAGACCCTCGCGGTCGTGCAGCGCCGGTCGACCGATCCCGAGCTCGCCACGCTCGCCCGCGACCAGGAGCGCGAGCTGCGCGAGTACCTGTTCGGGTTCGAGGCGAAGCACACCGATCTGCTCGCGCGGCTCCGGGCCACGGCGGTGCGCTTCGAGCGGATCGAAGGCGCGCGCGTCGAGGTGATCGCGCTCGACGAGGCGCCCACCGACACCAAGGTCACCGAGGCGCTCGCGGGAGCGGTCGGCGAGGCGCTCACCAACGCGTCGAAGCACGGCGGCGCGACCCACATCGTCGTGTACGTCGAGCCGGACGACGACGCGGTGTTCGTGTCCGTCAAGGACGACGGCGTGGGCTTCGATCCCGGAACGACCAGTGAAGGTGTCGGCCTCGGCCGGTCGGTGCGGGGCCGCCTCGAGGAGGTCGGCGGCCGGGTCGAGATCGACGCGCGACCGGGGCGGGGCGTTGAGGTGCGGATGTGGGCACCCGTCAAGACCCCGCGGGCGCTGCGAGACTCGACCCCATGAGCCCGGCGGACAGCGCGGTGCGGGTCGTCGTGGCCGACGACCACCAGATCTGGCGGTCGGGCCTGCGCACCGACCTCGGGTCCAACTTCCACGTCGTCGGTGAGGCAGCCGACGCCGAGGAGGCGATCGAGATCACCCGCCGGGTCAGGCCGGACCTCGTCGTGTGCGACCTGCACATGCCGAAGGGCGGCGGCATCAAGGTGGCGAAGGAATGCGGCGAGGACACGCCGGTCGTGATGCTGACGGTGTCCGAAGCCGAGCGTGACCTGCTCGACGCGGTCGCGGCCGGAGCGGTCGGCTACCTCGTGAAGTCGACGAGCTCCGACGAGCTGCGCAGCGCGCTGTGGCGGGCCGCGCAGGGCGAGCCGGTGTTCTCGCCGAGCCTGGCCGCGCTGGTGCTCGGCGAGTTCCGGCGCATGTCGAAGACCGGCGGGTCGGCCCAGCCGCTCTCGGAGCGCGAGCGCGAGGTGCTGCAGTACGTGGCCCGCGGGCACACGTACAAGGAGATCGGTGAGCAGCTCTTCATCGCCGAGAAGACCGTCGAGAACCACGTCCGCAACATCCTCGGCAAGCTCCACCTGAACCGGAAGCAGGAGCTCATCCGCTACGCCCTCGAACACGGCATCGAGTAGCCGATGGGAGACCCTTGCAACGTGTGATCGTGCTGTTCGTCGCGCTCGTGACGGTGGTGCTCGTGCCGGGTGCGCGCCCGGCGCAGGCAGCCGACGGGTGGTTCAAGCCCGGGGTGCCGTGGAGCGGCAGCTTCGCCGACCCCTCGCTCACGCGCTGGGGCCCGATGCTGACCGCGTACTCGACCAACCAGGGCGGCGCCGACCTGCCGGCCGAGTGGTCGGCCGACGCGAAGACGTTCACCGCCCGGGTCGAGTACGAGGGCGCGGAGGCGAACCAGGACGGCGACGTCGGGTACTTCAACGACGCGTTCCCGAACGTGCCATGGGGCATCAACGCCGACAGCTGCAACGGCGCCACGCCCGGCTGCGACCCGAAGGAGCTGTGGGCGCCGTCGGTCGGCCTCGTCGGTGACCGGTGGATGGGGTACCACGCGGTCCAGGTCGCCCCGGACGGCCAGTACAGCCAGTACGGCCGCTTCTGCATCTACGTCTCGACGTCGTCGACCCCGATCGGGCCGTTCACCTCTGCGTCGTCCAGCCCGCTGATCTGCCCGAGCACGTCGAGCGACCCCGCCGGCGCGATCGACCCCGACGTCTACACCGACGCCACCACCGGCAAGGCGTACCTGACCTGGAAGACCGAGGGGAACGCGCACGGCAACCTCCCCACGATCTGGGCCGCTCGGCTCGACCCCAGCGGCACGAAGCTGCTCGGCACGCCCCGGGTCATGCTGCGCTCGACCAACTCCGGGTGGGAGGGCGTGGTCATCGAGAACCCGTCGATGGTCCAGTTCGAGGGCCGCTGGTTCCTCCTGTACTCCGGCAACGAGTGGCAGACCACCAACTACGCGATCGGGTACGCCTCCTGCGCGGGCCCGGTCGGTCCGTGCACCCGCGGGCCGAACAACCCGCTCCTGCGCTCGGCCACCGGCCGGTACGGGCCGGGTGGCGCCGACGGCGTAGTCGACGCGCGCGGCCGGTTCCTCTTCGCCTACCAGGCGTGGGAGGGCCACTCGGGTGCGTTCGGCACCGGCAGCCGCCGCATGTGGATGGGCGAGCTCGCCCGGTCGGGCACGCACCTGTCCGTGCGCTCGTCGGTCGTCGACAACGGTGCGGACGACGAGGTCCTCTGGACGAACGTCATGGGCGGGACGAAGACGCCCGCGGTCGATCCGTCGACGTACCGGGTCAACGGCACCTACGCGCCGGTCGCCGGCGACTTCGACGGTGACGGGAAGGGCGGCGTCTACTGGTACGGCGAGTGGAACCGCCCGGACGGCGGCTGGGACGGCACCGCGCAACCCGGCGTCTTCTCGAAGACCGCCAACGGTTCGGCGGAGCAGGCCGGGACCTTCCTGCCCGTCGCCGGCGACTTCGACGGCGACGGTGCCACCGACATCTTCTGGTACCAACCGGGCGGCGACCCGATCGTCGCCGGGACGTGCTGCAACTACGAGCCCAACGCGAAGCCCGACATGCTCTGGTCGGCGAACGGCGACGGCACCTTCACGGCGCACCTCCGCTCACGGCTCGCTGCGACCATCCCGGTCGTCGGCGACTTCAACGCGGACGGCAAGGACGACATCCTCTGGTACGGCCCGGGCGCCGAGCCCGACGAGATCTGGGTGGGCGGCACGTGGGACGCCGGCGGCACGCCGACCACCGTGTCGCTCGACGTGAAGGGCGACTACCGACCGGTGGCCGGCGACTTCGACGGCGACGGCGGCGACGACTTGCTCTGGTACGGGCAGGGCGACACCCAGGACACGCTCTGGAACTTCGGCCCCGGCTTCACGATCAGCCGCAGCCACCCGGTCCTGCGGGGCGTCGGCTACGAGCCCTTCGCCGGCGACTTCGACCACGACGGCGCCGACGAGGTGTTCCTCTACGGCCCCGGCTCCGTGGCCGACCGCATCCTCACCGACCTCCGACCCGACGGCACCTTCGACAAGGTCGGCATCACGGTCAACGGCCGCTACACGCCCCTGGTCGCCGACTTCGACGGCAACGGCCGCACCGACATCCTCTGGTACCGGTAGCTACTCCAGACCGACCTCGGGGCGGAGGGTCGGGAAGAGGATGACCTCGCGGATGTTCGGCTGGTCGGCGAGCAGCATCACGAGCCGGTCGATGCCGACGCCGAGACCGACCGTCGGCGGCAGGCCGTACTCGAGGGCCCGCAGGTAGTCGTGATCGACCGACATCGCCTCGGCGTCGCCGGAGGCCTTGAGCCGGGCCTGGTCCTCGAAGCGGGACCGCTGGTCGTCGGGATCGGTGAGCTCGCTGAACCCGTTGCACAGCTCGCGCCCGCCGACGATCGCCTCGAACCGCTCGACCAGTCCCTGCACCTCGCGGTGGGGACGCGACAGCGGGGACACCTCGGCCGGGTAGTCGATCACGAAGACGGGATCCCAGAGCGATGCCTCGGTGGTCTTCTCGTACAGCTCGAGCAGCAGCTTCCCCGGCCCCTGGTCGGGCTTCCACGGCACCCCGTGCTCGTCGCACAGCGAGCGCAGGTCGTCGATCGGCGTGGTGATGTCGACCCGCACGCCGATGCGCTCCTCGACGAGGTCGCTCATGGTCGCCCGCCGCCACGGCGGGGTGAGGTCCAGCTCGCGCTCCTGGTAGGTGAGCTTGGTGCCGCCGACCAGCTCCGTCGCGAGGTGGGCGACCAGCTCCTCGAGCAGCGCCATGTGCACGTGGTAGTCGCCGTAGGCCTCGTACAGCTCGAGCATCGTGAACTCGGTGTTGTGGCGGGGCGACAGCCCCTCGTTGCGGAAGACGCGCCCGATCTCGTACACGCGCTCCATGCCGCCGGCGACGAGGCGCTTGAGGTACAGCTCCGGCGCGACCCGAAGGTACAGGTCGACGTCGAGCGTGTTGTGGTGGGTCACGAACGGCTGCGCCGTGGCGCCGCCGGGGATCGGGTGGAGGATCGGCGTCTCGACCTCGACGTAGTCGCGCGCCTCGAGGAACCGGCGGGTGAGGCTGATGAGCCGGCTGCGCAGCCTGAAGGTGGCCCGCGCCTCCTCGGTGACCCAGAGGTCGACGTAGCGCTGGCGGTAGCGGGTGTCGGTGTCGGTGAGCCCGTGCCACTTGTCGGGGAAGGCGCGGCGGGCCTCGGCGAGCAGCGTCCAGGCGTCGACGCGCACGGAGAGCTCGCCGCGCCGGGTC
>JAFBAD010000345.1 GCA_019247975.1 Acidimicrobiia bacterium | reverse complement strand
CTACCGGGACATGCGGCCGGTGCTCGACGTGCGCGCGCCGCGGGCGTACTACACCGCCGTCGACGACGAGGCGGGCCGGGGCCTCATCGTCATGGACGACGTCGTGTCGCTCGGCGGACGCTTCTTCGATCCGCAGGAGCCGTACTCGATCGACACCTGCCGCGACACGCTGGACCAGCTGGCCCGGCTGCACGCACGCACGTGGGCCGACGCGCGCTGGGACGTGGACTGGCTCGAGCCGCGCGTGGCCGCGATGGCGACCGCGTACCCGACCGACGCGCTGCAGGCCCTGCTCGACGACGGTCGCGGCGACGGCGTACCGACCGACCTGCTCGACGCCGAACGGTTGCAGGCCGCGATGCACCGCTTCGCCGAGTGGGAACTGACGTGCGTCGTGCACGGTGACACCCACTCGGGCAACGCGTACCTCGACGCCGACGGGCGGGCCTGCTGGCTCGACTGGCAGGTCGTCCAGCGGGGCCACTGGGCGCTCGACGTGAGCTACCACCTCGGCACGGTGCTCGGCATCGAGGACCGCCGTGCCCACGAGCGCGACCTCGTAGCGCACTACGTCGACGCATTGGGCGCGCACGGCGCGCCGGCACCGAGCTTCGGCGACGCGTGGGAGCGCTACACGCTCGGGTTCACGTGGGGGTTCTTCCTCTGGACCATCACCCGCATCAGCTCACGGGCGGTCGTGCTCCTGCACTTCCCGCGCCTCGCGGCCGCGATCGACGACCACGACACGTTTCGTCGGTTGGACGAACGAGGCAGCCGGTCATGAGCAGGGCGGGGGACCGCCGAGGGCCGAGCCGCAGAGCGTCTTGTCCCAGCTGAGGTCGGCGCCCTTCACGAACACGCCCTTGAACCCGTCCGGGCCCGTCTTGTCGGGATCGAACGTGTACACCGACCAGTGGTTCATGCCGCCGCGCTTCCAGATGCCCTGGTGGTTGAGGTCCGGCGTCCAGTTCTCGCCGCCGAACATGTTCAGCATCGGGACGTCCTTGGCCTTCTTCAGCATGTCGGTGATGCCCTGGCGGGTGAACGTGGTCATGTGCGCGTCGCGGATCATCTTCAGCAGGGCGTAGAGCCCGATCCACGAGTGCATGGGGCTGGTCTTGAGGTTCTCCGGCTGCAGCGCCTCCACGCCCGAGGCTGCGAGGTCGGCCCGCAGGGCCTTGTAGACCGGGAGGTCGGCGGTCACGGGGGCGAACGGGTTCGAGAAGACCATCTGCTTCGAGAAGTCCCCGAGGTCGGCCACGGCGCCGTGCGAGAACGTGCCGAACCCGGCGGCGAACTTCAGCGTCGAGTTCTGCTGCTGGCCGGCCTTGACGACCTGGACCGCCTCCTGCTCGCCGATGGCGAGGGAGACGCCCTGGGCCCCGGCGCTCTGGGCGCCGAGCACGAACTGGCTGAAGTCGGTGGTGCCGCCAGGCACCGGGGCGTCGGAGACGACCGACGCGCCGCTCGGCTTCAGGATCCCGTTCAGCAGCCCCTTCAGCGCAGATGCGGCGGCCAGGTCCACCCGGATGAGGCCGATCTTCTTGACGCCCTTCGAGACGAGCGCGGTCGGCTGCATGAACGTGCCGCCGGTGCCGGAGCCATCCATCGGGAACGCGTTCGGATCGCCCCAGTCGTCCTGGCTCACGTTGCTCGCGACGCGCGGGATGCCCGCCTTCGCCATCGCGGCCGACACCTCGGCCTGCCCCGATGTGCCCTGATCGTTGACGGTTGCCATCACGCCGGCCTTGTCGATCTCACGCACGCAGGCCACCGCCTGATCGGTGTTCGCGCCGTCGTCGCAGTTGTGCACCTTGACGCACGAGCCGTTGGCGCCGCCGCGCTTGTTGAAGGCCTTCGCCGACGCGTCGAGCGCCTGCGCCTGGTCCTTGAGCGAGACGATCGGCGACTCGAAGACGGTCATCAGACCGACCACGAGCGGCTTCTTCGCAGGGTCGCACGGGCCGTCGTCCCAGAGGCCGATCGCCTTGTAGTCGATCGTCTCCTTCGGGACGGTCGCGCCTCCGCCGGACTTCTCGTTGCCCTTGCTGTCGCTGCTGCACGCGGCAGCGGCGAGCAGGGCGAAGGCCATCACGACGGCGACGAGTCGAGGCACGGAGCGCGACATGGGCCGGGACCGTACACGAACAAGGAGAACTGCGTTCTACATGTTGGCCAGCGCCGGGAGGACCTGGTCGGCGACCAGTTCCAGGCTCTCCCAACCGAGCTCCGGCGGCATGCCGCCCATCAGCGGATGCAGCACCACCGTCCCGTCGCGCTGTGCGAGCTCGACGCACTCGTCGGGCGTCACGACCTTCCACATGCCCGACGCCCGCAGCTGCTCGGCGGTCGTCGCAGAAGACGCGGCGACGTTGTCGTGGTCGCCGGTCTGCCACGCGTTGTAGGTCGTGACGTCGTAGACCGCGTACGGCGCGATCTCGGCCCAGGCCTGCTCGGGATCCTCGGCGACGTGGACGAACAGCGGCCCGATCGGCGACATGAACGCGCCGCCCTCGAAGTCTTCGTCGGCGCACGCCTCCCGGTACGCGTCGCCGAGCGACGGGTCGGTCGACATGGTGAAGAACGGCAGCCGGAGCCGCGCCGCTCGCTCGGCGGAGCGGCGCACGGAGCCGCCGAGCCACATCAGGTGGCCCGGTGGCCGGGCCGGCGTCGGATGCACCTCGATCGTGCGCCCCTGCCACTCGAAGGGCTCGCCGGACCAGGCCTGCAGCAGCACCTCGATGTGCTCCTCGACGATCGCGCCGCGCCGGCGGCGGTCGACGCCGGCCATCGCGAACTCCTCGGGCCGGTAGCCGAGCCCGGCGACGAACGTGAAGCGCCCGCCGCTCACGAGGTCGAGGGTGGCCACCTCCTCGGCCAGCCGCACCGGGTCGTGCAGCGGGACGAGCAGCGCGTTCACCATCACGTGCACGTTGCGGGTCGCGCCCAGCAGCGCACCGGCCAGCGCGGTCGGCGCGGACACGAAGTCGACGCCGTGGTGCTCGGAGATCGTGACCGCGGCGAAGCCGTGCTCGTCGGCCCACCGGGCCATCGCGATGCACTGCGCGTGCTGGTCGGCCTCGGTGACCGTCGAGAACGGCGCGCGCCGGAGGTCGAAACGCATCGCGGTGGCGGCCACGGACGACGCCTCAGACGACCGAGGCGTCGCGCAGCGCGGCGACCTCGTCGGGCGAGAAGCCGGCCGCGAGCAGCGCCTCGTCGGTGTGCTGGCCGAGCTCGGGGGCCGGACCGCGGGCGTTGGTCGCGGCCTCGCCCGATGCACCGTCGAGCCGGAGCGGGTTGGCGAGCACGAGGGGACCGTCGCCTTCGAGGCGGACGACGCTGCCGCGGCTGTCGACCTGAGGGTCGTCGACCACGTCGCCGGGCAGTGCGACCGCACCGATCCCCCCGGCCGGGCCGGGGTTCTCGAGCCAGCGGGCCGCCGGAGCGGAGGCGAAGATCGCGGTCAGGCGAGCTGCGACCTTGGCGTCGTCGATGCCCATGCGGGGGCTGGCGAGGTCCGGCGCGTCGATCGCCTCGACGAGCGTGGCCCAGCTCTTCGGGTCGCTCGCCGTGCACGTGATCCAGCGGCCGTCGGCGCACCAGTAGTTGGCTCGACTGGGCATCTCCGGCCAGGACTGCGGCTGATCGTTGAGCGCCATCGCGACGAGGTCGGAGACCACCCATCTGGCTGCGTCCACAATCGCGGAGTCGACGCGGCAGCCGCGACCGCTCTCGTGTCGCGCGTTGATCGCCGCGACGATGCCGAACGCGCCCATCAGGCCGGCGAGCGCGAGGGTGATCGTGCTCCCGGGGACGACGGGCCGGCCGCCGACCGTGAGCGTGCTCATCAGGCCGCTGTAGCCGAGGTAGGTCATGTCGTGGCCCGGTGCCTCGGCCATCGGTCCGTCGGGTCCGAAGCCGGTGAGCGAGCACCACACCAGGCCGGCGTCGTCGGCCCGCAGCGCCTCGAAGCCGACGCCGAGGCGGTCGAGCGCGCCGGGTCGGTGGGACTCGACGACCACGTCGACGTCGCGCGCGAGTCGCCGCAGCACGTCGGGGCCGCCGTCGGTGCGGAGGTCGAGCGTCATCGACCGCTTCCCGCGGTTGAGCGCGACATGGCTGGCCTTGAAGTCGCCGGGCAGGAAGCGCATGCCGTCGCCACCGTTGGGTGCCTCGACCTTGAGCACGTCGGCGCCGAGGTCGGCGAGGAGCGACGTGCAGTACGCGCCGGGGAACATGCGGCTGAGGTCGAGGACGCGGATGCCCGCGAGGGGGCTGGTCGGCGAGCCCGTCACAGCGCCATCGAGTACCCGCCGTTGAGCGGGATCGTCTGGCCGGTCAGCCAGGGGCTGAGGTCGCTGACCAGGAAGAGGGTGAGGTGGGCGACGTCGGACGGCAGGCCGCGGCGGCGGATGGGGTAGCGGCTGATCAGCCGGCCCAGCTCCTCCTGCTCGACCTCCTGCGGTCGCTCGGTCGCGTTGATCGAACCGAGCGAGATCGAGTTGGCGGTGATCCCGTGGCGGCCGACCTCCCGGGCGACGCTGCGCATGAGCCCGGCCGCGCCCGCCTTGGCGGCGGCGTAGGCGGCGACGTTGGCGTCCCCGGTACGGGCCGAGTCGGACACGATCGTCACGATCTTGCCTCCGCTCGCCTCGATCATCGCGGGGAGCGCGGCACGGGTCACGTGCATCACGCCGAAGAGGTTGACCCCGACGAAGCCGGACCACGCGGCGAGGTCCTGGTCGATGAACGGCTGCAGATCCTCCATGCCCATCGTGTCGGGCCGGCCTGCGTTGCCCGCGTTGTTCACGACGATGTCGTAGGGACCGTGGGCGGTCACGGCACCCTGCACGGCGTCCCAGTCGGTGACGTCGAAGACCGCCTCGTGGGCCGCCCCGCCGGCCGCCGCGATCTCCTCCGCCACCGCGCCGGCCCGATCGGTAACGAGGTCGTTGACGCCGACCTCGGCGCCCGCCGCCGCGAGCGTCATGGCGATGCCGCGGCCGACCCCCTGGCCGGCGCCGGTCACGAGGGCGCGACGACCGGTCAGATCGATCGTGATGGTCACAGCCGGCGACCGTACTGGCTAGGTGAAGTCGGACCCGCCGTCGACGTTGATGTTGGCGCCGGTCATGTAGCTGTTGCGCCGGGAGGCGACGAACGCGATCACCGGGCCGATCTCCGCGGGGTCGCCGGCCCTCGGCAGGTGCGCGGGGTGGCCGAAGTGCTCTTCGATCCCCCGCATCACCGCGTAGAGGTCGTCGGGGTCGATGCCGACGCCCTTGGCCCAACCCTGGAGCGCCTCCGTCGCGAAGCTGCCCGGCGACACGGTGTTCACGAGGATCTCGTCGGCGGCGAGCGACAGCGACAGGTTCTTGGTGATGCTCGTGACCATCGCCTTCGCGGCGGTGTAGGCGACGAGCCCGGCGGTCTGCCGCTTCGTGGAGTGGGCCGACACGTTCACGATGCGGGCCCAGTCGGCGGCCCGGAGCAGCGGCAGCGCGGCGCGCACGCAGCGCACCATGCCGAGCGCACCGATGTCGATGGTCGACGTCCAGTCCTCGTCGGACAGCTGCTCGAACGCACCGACGCCGCCCGGGCCCGTCGCGTTCACGAGGATGTTCAGCGCGTCCCAGCGGTCGCGCACGAGCGCGAACGCAGCGTCGACCTCGTCGGGCTTCGTGATGTCGGCCCGCAGCGCGAGCGTGTCGGGCGCGCCGAGCGACGCGAGGTGCTCGACGGTCGCGTCGAGGTCGGCCTGTGTGCGCGCGAGGACCGCGACCTTCGCGCCGTCGCGAGCGAAGCACTCCGAGGCGGCCCGACCCATGCCCTGGGTGCCGCCCACGACGACCGCGGTCGCCCCCTCCAGCCCGAGGTCCATCGCGCCTACCGTACTGGCGCCCATGAAGCACTGGTTCACGTACCCACTCATCACGCACCCGTACAACCCGGCCTTCGTCAGCCGCGACGGACTCGTCCGCGTGGCGCAGGCCGCGGAGGCGGCGGGGTTCGACGGCATCGGCTTCACCGACCACCCGGCGCCGTCGCACAAGTGGCTGACCGCAGGTGGGCACGACGCGCTCGACCCGTTCGTCGCGCTGTCGATCGTGGCTGCCGTGACCGACCGGCTGCGGCTGATCCCGAACATCGTCGTGCTCCCGTACCGCAACCCGTTCATCGTGGCGAAGGCGGCGGCGACGCTCGACGCGCTGTCCGACGGGCGCTTCGTGCTCTCAACCGCGACCGGGTACCTGCGCAGCGAGTACCGCGCGCTCGGCGTCGAGTTCGACGATCGCAACGAGCTCTTCGACGAGGCGCTCGCGGTGCTGCGTGGCGTCTGGTCGCAGGACGAGTTCGGCTACGAGGGCAGCACGTTCACCGCCGGGTCGGTCAGCGCGAACCCGAAGCCGAAGCACGTGCCGATCTGGATCGGCGGCAACAGCCCGCTCACCCGCCGCCGGGTCGCCGCGCACGGCGACGGCTGGAACCCGTTCCCCGCCTCGGGCGGGCTCGCTCGTACCGCGCGCACGATCCCCCTCGAGGGGCTCGACGATCTCGCCCCGATGCTCGAGCACCTGTGGGAGCAGCTGGAGCGGGCCGGCCGGGCCCGACCCGACGTCGACGTCGCGTTCACGACCGGCTTGTCGGGCGCCGGGAGCGCGGACTTCGCCCCTGACCGCCACCTCGAGGCGCTCGACCAGATGGCGGCGCTCGGGGTCACGTGGTCGAGCACCGGCGTACCCGGCGACTCGATCGACGCGGCGGTGGAGGCGCTCGAGCGCTACGGCGCCGAGGTCATCGCCAAGTCATGAGGGCACGGTCGTGACGGTCGGGGTCGTCACCGGCGCCGGCAGCGGGATGGGGCAGGCCTGCGTGGCGCGCCTGCGGGGCACGGTCGACCAGCTCGTGGCGGTCGACGTGCGCGAGGTCGACGTGAACGGCGTGGTCCCGGTCGTGTGCGACATCAGCGACGCGGCGGCGGTCGCTGACCTGGCGGCGCGGGTCGCCGAACTGGGTCCGTTCCGCTTCCTCGCGCATGCGGCCGGCCTCTCACCGACGATGGCCGACCCGCGTCGCATCATCGACGTGAACCTCGTCGGCACGGTGCGGTTGCTCGACGCGTTCGAGCCGCTCGTCACCGCCGGCTCGGCCGCGGTGTGCTTCTCGTCGAGCTCGGCCTACATGATCCCGCTCGAGCTCCTCGGACAGGAGCTGGTCGACCTCATCCGCGACCCGCGCGCCGCGGACTTCCTCGACCGGGTCGAGGCGCTGATCACCGACAGCGGTCTTGCGTACGGGTGGTCGAAGAAGGGCGTGCAGCTCGAGGTGGCGAAGGCCGCGGTGCGGTGGGGAGCGCAGGGCGGTCGGGTCGTGTCGATGTCGCCGGGGCTGATCGACACGCCGATGGGCCGCCAGGAGCTCGAGCAGCAGCCGATCATGCAGCAGCTGTTCGACGACACCCCGCTCGGCCGGTTCGGCCAGCCCGAGGAGCTCGCCGCGGTCGTCGCGTTCCTGCTCTCCGACGAGGCGTCCTTCGTCTCCGGCGTCGACCTGCTGGTGGACGGCGGGCAGGGTGCCGGGACCGCCGCCCGCACCAGCTGATGCGCTTCTGAAGGCAATAGCGGTCGGAATCCGACCGCTATTGCCTCGAGAACTCGAACGCGCCGCGCAGTGCGGCCGTGAGGCTGGCGCGGAACGCCGCGGTCGCAGCGGCCTCGGCGGCGATGTGGTCGGCGCCGTGGTACATGCCGGCCACGACCTCGAGCTGGCAGGGCACCCCGGCCGCCTCCAGGCGGCGGGCGTAGTCGAGGTCCTCCTCGTAGAAGAGGTCGAGGTCGCCGACGCCGATCCAGGCCGGCGGCAGCCCGCCGAGATCGGTGCGCCGGGCCGGCGCGGCGTAGGTCGGTGCGTCGGCGGCCCTCGGAGGATGGCCCAGGTAGGCGGTCCAACCGAACGCGTTGGCCTTCGGTGTCCAGAGGAAGTCGCCCCGGCCCTGGTGGTCGGTGCGCAGCACGGTCCGGTCGTCGAGCATCGGGTACACGAGCGCTTGGAACGCGAGTGCGGGTCCGCCTTCGTCGAGGGCCCGCTGCGCCACCGCGGCGGCCAGTCCGCCGCCCGCGCTGTCGCCGCCGACCGCGACGCGTGCCGGGTCCACGTCGAGCGCACCGGCCTGCTCGTGGAGCCAGCGCAGCGCGTCCATGCAGTCGTCGAGCGGGGCCGGGAACGGATCCTCGGGAGCGAGGCGGTAGTCCACCGCGGCGACCACGATGCCGAGGTCACGGGCCAGCCGGCTGCACACCTCGTTCGACTGCTCGGGGACGCCCATGATCATGCCGCCACCGTGGATCCAGAGCAGCGCGCCGCTCGGACGGGTGCGGGCATCGGGCTCATGCACGAGGACCCGCAGCTGCTGGCCGTCGCGGCGGGGCATCGTCCGGGTGTCGACCCGCGCCCCGGTGACCGGCGGCGGGTGCGGCGCCCGCCCCTGGAGGGCGCGCGCGACCTTCAGCCCGCGATCGCTGCCGAGGTTCACGGGCAGCCACAGCGCCGGGCTCCGGAGGTCGGCCGCGACCGGCTCCATCAGCCGGCGTCGTCGGGCGATCCACTGCACGAGGGTGGTGAGGGTCAGACCGAGGAGCGCGCTGCGCAGCGCCTTGCGGATCGTCATCGCGACGAACGTTAGGGTGCGCCGGTGCTCGACGAGCTCGGCTTCTACACGCTCGCGGGGCAGCCCGATTCCTCCCGTGACCTGGTCACCGAGGTGATCGAGGGGGAGGCGCTGGGGCTCGGCACCGCCTTCATCTCCGAGCGCTACAACAAGAAGGAGGCGGCCGCACTGTCGGGCGCGGCTGGCGCGGTCAGCGAGCGGATCCGGATCGAGACCGCGGCGACCAACCACAACACCCGGCACCCGATGGTGACCGCCGGCTACGCGCGCACGATGCAGAGCCTCACCGGCGGCCGGTTCGTGCTGGGCCTCGGTCGAGGCATCCCGCTCATGCAGGACGCGTTCGGCATCCCGCACATCACGACCGCGCAGATGGAGGACTTCGTCGACGTCATGCGCCGGTTGTTCCGGGGCGAGGCGATCATCGGCCACGACGGCCCGGCCGGCTCGTGGCCCGTGCTCCACCTCGACGCGACGCTGGACGAGTACCTACCGACCGGTCTGGTCGCGTTCGGGCCCAACTCGCTCGAGCTCGGTGGTCGCTGCTTCGACGACATCGTGTTGCACACGTTCTTCACCGACGAGACCACCGCCCGCTGCGTCGAGACCGTCAAGCGGGCGGCCGAGAAGGCGGGCCGCGACCCGGCCACGGTGAAGGTCTGGTCGTGCTTCGCGACGGTCGGGGACCACATCGCCGAGGACAAGCGGCTGATGAAGCTCGTGGGCCGCCTCGCCACCTACCTGCAGGGCTACGGCGAGCTGCTGGTGCGGACCAACGGCTGGGACCTCGATGTGCTCCAGCGCATCCTCGCCGACGACGTGGTGGCGACCGTGCGCGGGCTCGACGTCGTCGGTACGACCGAGCAGCTCGAGCACGTCGCGACGCTCATCCCCGACGAGTGGCTCGCGCCGTCGGCGACGGGTAGCCCGAGCCAGTGCGTCGCCGCGATCCGCAACCAGTTCGACCTCGGCTGCGACGGCGTGATCATGCACGGCGCGACACCCGCCGAGCTCACCCCGATCGTCGAGGAGTACCGCCGCACCGCGACCTGAAGGCAATACCTATCGGGATCCGACCGCTATTGCCTTCAGGTTCGCCAGCCGTGGGGGATCTCGGGTCCGCGGGGGTCGGCCTGCCACGGGATGACGTCGCTGGTGTCGGCCAGCCATCCGAGGAGCTGCTCGCGCAGCGATGAGGCCAGGTCCGCGACGTCGGGCTCGTCGATCAGGTTGTGCTCCTCGGCGGGGTCGGCGCAGCGGTCGTAGAGCTCGTCGGCTTCGTAGCGGCGATGGACGTAGGTGTGCGTCGGCGTCCGCAGCGCCATCGCGGTGCCGACGAGCTCGGGTCGGTTGTGCTGCAGCTCCGCCTTGGGCGCGTAGATCCATCCGGCCCGTTCGAGCAGGTCGACGTCGGTCATGCGGAAGCCACCTTCCGCGCAGGCGAACGTCCGGTGCGTCGCCGTCGGGTCGGCCAAGCTCGGCAGCAGGCTGCGGCCGAAGTGGGTGTGGGCGACGGGTGCCTCGGCCAGGTCGCACAGCGTCGCGAGGAGGTCGACCATCTCGACCGGCTGGTCGAACGTCGTCCCCTCGGGGATGCCGGCGCCCGCGAGGAGCAGCGGGTTGCGCAGCAGGCACGGATCGAGGCCCGACGGCCACTTCTCGACCAGACCGAAGTCGCCGAGGTACTCGCCGTGGTCGGTGAACGCAGCGACGACCGTGTCATCCGTCGCGCCGATCGCGTCGACCGCCCGGAGCACCCGGCCCAGCTGGTCGTCGACCCGGCTGACCATGCCGTGGTACGTCGCCATGACCTCGTGCACGTGATCGAGCGTGAGGCCGTCCCACCCGTACGCCTTGCGGTACTCGGCCATGAACTGCGGCTTGCCCGGCCCGGCGACCGCCACCGGATCGGGCATGTCGGCCCGGTCGTGCAGTGAGAACCACGGCTCCTCGACCGTGAACGGCGGGTGGGGGAAGAGGAGCGGTACCCAGAGGAGCCACGGCTGGTCCTGGGGCGCGCCCTCGGCGAGCCAGCGCTCGGCGGTGCGGATCGTCGCCTCGTCGGAGTCGACGACGAGCTCGTCGCCGCCCGAGCCGAAGTACATGGCCTTGAAGAGCGGGTGGTCGTCCGGGTGCTTCGGCGAGTACCGCTTGCCGACCGCCTCGTCGGACGGCCGCTCGAGGTAGCCGCAGAAGTCGCTGCTCGCCTCGGTGACGCCCGGGGCGAACACGTCGCCCCGATTGCCGGCGATCGCGACGTGGTAACCGGCCTCACGCAGGATCGCGAGCAGGTTCGGCTCCCACGGCTTGATCAGGTTGTCGAGCGTGCGGTGGCCGTGGACGTGCGGGTACCAGCCGGTGAGCATCGACACCCGGCTCGGACCGCAGACCGAGTGCTGCGACCACGCGTCGGTGCAGCGCACCCCGCGTGCCGCCAGCGCGTCGAACGCCGGCGTCCGCGCCACCGGGCTGCCGAAGCACCCGAGCGCATCGGCCCGCAACTGGTCCGGCATGAAGAGCACGATGTTCGGCCGACCCACCAGCCCGATGATCGCAGGATCCGTTTTGGTGTGTGGATCTGTCGCTGGGGCGTCAGATCCGCACACCAAAATGATCGCGGTTGGGTGGTTTCGTGCGATCGAACATGTGAGAACGTCGGAAGTCTGCTGAGATGGGCGGCCATGCGCGTCGAGGACCTGGCCGCCGAACACGGGCGGGGCGACGGCCTCGGCATCGGGGTGGTGGCGCCCCGGCTGTCGTGGATCACCACCACCGACGCGCCCGGGTGGATGCAGGCGGCGTACGAGGTGGAGGTCGACGGCACGGCGCTCGGCCGGGTCGAGAGCGGCGAGTCGGTCTTCGTGCCGTGGCCGGCCGACCCGCTGCAGTCACGTGACCGGCGGACGGTCCGGGTCCGGGTCTGGGGTGACGGCGACGAGCCCTCGGAGTGGAGCGAGCCGATCACCGTCGAGGCCGGGCTGCTGGCTCCGGAGGACTGGTCGGCCACGTGGATCGCCGCCGCGCCCGAAGAGGACGATGGCGCCCGGCCGCAGCACCTGCGGACCACGTTCGAGGCCGCAGGCGAGATCGAGCGGGCTCGCCTCTACGTCACCTCAGCCGGCGTCCACGAGGTGTTCCTCAACGGCCGGCGGGTCGGCACCAGCGTGCTGGCCCCGGGCTGGACGTCCTACGGCAGCCGCATCCACTACGAGACCCACGACGTGACCGACCTCGTGCAGGCGGGAGCCAACGGGCTCGGCGCGATCGTCGCCGACGGCTGGTGGCGCGGCCACCTCGGCTGGGAGATGCGGCGCAACGTCTACGGCGACCGCATCGGCCTCCTCGCGCAACTCGAGATCACCTACGCCGACGGCACGACACGGACCACCAGCACCGGACCGGACTGGCGCACATCGGTCGGGCCGGTCCTGGCCGCCGACCTCTACAACGGCGAGACCTACGACGCCCGGCTCGAGCTCGGCGACTGGTCGTCTGCCGCCTTCGACGACAGCGCCTGGCCGAAGGCCGAGGCCTTCGAGCCGGCGGTCGGCGAGCTGGTCGCCCCGAAGGGCCGGCCGGTGCGCTGCGTCGAGGAGCTCCCGGTGCGCGAGGTCATCACGACGCCGACCGGGCGGACGATCCTCGACTTCGGCCAGAACCTGGTCGGCTGGCTGCGCTTCACCGTCGACGGGCCCGCAGGCACCGAGATCACGCTGCGCCACGCCGAGGTGATGGAGCACGGCGAGCTCGGCACCCGCCCGCTGCGCAACGCCGAGGCGACCGACCGCTACACGCTGCGGGGCGGCGGGCCCGAGACCTGGGAGCCACGGTTCACGTTCCACGGGTTCCGCTACGCCGAGGTGGTCGGCTGGCCCGGCCCGATCGATCCGGCCGGGTTCACCGCGGTCGTCATCCACTCGGACTTCGAGCGCACCGGCACCTTCACCTGCTCGCACGAGCTGATCGACCAGCTCCACCGCAACATCGTCTGGGGCATGCGGGGGAACTTCGTGTCGGTGCCCACCGACTGCCCGCAGCGCGACGAGCGGCTCGGCTGGACGGGCGATCTCCAGGTGTTCGCGCCGACCGCTTCGTTCCTCTACGACGTGGACGGCTTCCTCGCCGACTGGCTCGAGGACCTCGCAGCCGATCAGAGCCCGGAGGGCGCGGTCCCGCTCGTCATCCCGTCGCAGGTGTTCGGGCCCGAGCCGTGGGGCTTCGTCGCCGCCGCGTGGAGCGACGCCGCGGCCGTCGTGCCGAGCACGCTCCACGAGCGCTACGGCGACCGCGCCACGCTCGAGCGGCAGTTCGAGAGCATGCGCGCGTGGGTCGACTTCGTGCGGGGTCGGGCCGGTGAGCGGATGCTCTGGCCCGAGGAGCCCCAGCTCGGCGACTGGCTGGACCCGTCGGCGCCGCCGGACAACGCGGGCAAGGCGCGGACCGACGCCGTGCTGGTCGCCTCCGCGTACTTCGCCCGTTCCGCGCAGCTGGTGAGCGAGGCCGCAGCGATCCTCGGTCACGACGACCTCGCGAAGGAGTACGACGCGCTGGCCGCCGACGTGCGCCGCGCCTTCCGCGACGAGTACGTCGCACCGAGCGGGCGGCTCAGCTCCGACGCGATGACCGCGTACGCGCTGGCGATCGCCTTCGACCTCTACGAGACCGACGCGCAGCGCGAGCGGGCGGCGGCCCGCATGCGGTCGCTGGCCGCAGCCGACCACCACCACGTCGCGACGGGCTTCGTCGGCACCCCGATAGTCCTTCCGGCGCTCACCGCGCTCGGCGACACC
>JAFBAD010000280.1 GCA_019247975.1 Acidimicrobiia bacterium | reverse complement strand
GCCCAGGACGACCTCGCCCTCGCTGTGGGGCTGGACCGGGTTGGCGAGGATGATCACGCTCTCGGCATCCGGTGCGAGGCGCACCGCCGGGTCGTCGAAGTACTCGTTCGGATCGACCTTCAGGCAGGTGCGCCAGATGGCGTCGTTGTAGCCGCAGATGAAGAAGCCGATCTGGGCGTCGTGGGTGTGGTCGTCGCCCAGGCCGGTCGAGTACCACGCCGACGCGTCGTAGAGCGACGACGACGCCAGGCCGTGACCGGTGGTCGCCCACTCGACCACCCGCCGCTCGGCTTCGGCCCGCACCGCCTGCAGCTCCTCGGGCAGGCCGGCGTCGTCGGCCGGATCGGCCGGCAGCGGGCCGGCCGGGGCCCGCAGCGCGTCGGGTCCCATCGACAGCCCCATCTGGCTCATCGAGATCCCCGAGCCGGGCGCCGGGAACATCAAGCCGACCTGGAGGTGGTCCTTGAGGTGCTTGCCGACGTCCGGAGCGTCGAGCCGGCACGCGACGCCCACCGCTTCGAGCTCGTCCTTCGGGCCGATGCCCGAGAGCAGGAGGATCTGGGGCGAGCCCACCGCGCCGGCGCTGACGATCACCTCCTTGGCCGCCTCGGCGATCGCCGTCGCACCGTCCGATGTGCGGTACTCGACGCCCGTCGCCCGCAGCGATCCCGCCTCGCCGTCGAGCACGAGCCGGATGACCTGCGCGCCGCAGATCACCTCGAGGTTCGGCCGCGCCTCGACGTCGCCTTCGAGGAACGCGTGGTAGGTGCTCGCCCGCTTGCCGTCCCGCGTTGTGGTCTGCAGCAGCGACACGACCCCGTCTGGGCCCTCGCGATCGCGGCCGTTGTAGTCACCACGCGGGATGCCGACCGCCACCGCCGCGTCGACGAAGGCCTGCGCGCCGGGCAGCACCGGTGCCCGCACCGACACGCCGAGCGGGCCCTCGGTGTTGTGGGCGTCGGTGTCGACCACGATGTCGCCGCTCGGCGCGAAGCCCTCGCTCTTCTTGAAGTACGGCAGCACTTCGTCGTAGCTCCAACCGGTCGCGCCCCCGGCCGCCCACGCGTCGAAGTCACCCGGGTGCCCACGCACGTAGGCCATGTAATTGATGCCTGACGACCCGCCGAGCATCTTGCCGCGCGGCACCATCATGCGGCCACCCTCGAGGCCCTGCCCGCACCCACCTGCGTCGGCCGAGTACATCCAGTCGGTGACCGGGTTCTGCTGGAGCGCGGGGCACGCGGCGGGCATCGCCTCCTGCGGCGGCGGCCGCTCGCCCGCTTCGAGCAGCGCGACCCGGCACAACGGGTCCTCCGACAGCCGTGCCGCGATCACCGCCCCGGCCGATCCTCCACCCACCACGACGAAGTCGAACGGCTCACCCATGGGCGGGAACGTAGCCCTCGCCGGTCGTCCGGGGTCGGGCGATCGTCAGAGCGAGGCGAGGAACCGGTCGAGCGCCGCGTTCGTCTCCGCGGCGGCCTCCTGGTGGACCCAGTGCCCGGCGCCCTCGATGATCGTGGCGCCCCGGAAGTCGTCGCACGCGGCGCCCGGGTCGGCGTACAGATCGTTGCCGGGGATCATCGAGCGGACCGCGTCCTTCTCGCCGCCGATGAAGCACGCCGGCTGCGTGACGGTCGCGCCGACGATGTCGGCGTCGCTCGTCGCGTCGAGGTCTGCGGCGCGGTAGCGGTTGAACGCGCCGGTCATGCCGGTGCGCTCGAAGGTGGCTGCGATCCGGTCGAGCTCCGCGTCGGGCAGGAAGCTGAGCGGACCGTCGGGCGGGTCCGGGAGCAGCGGGAGGAACGCTGCGTCGCGCGGCGCATCGGCCATCCAGCTCGACGCCGGCGCGTCGCCCGACAACGCGTAGAAGCAGCGCTTGAGCGCAGCCCGCAGATCGGCGCCGAAGTCGGCCTCGGGGAGCTTCGGCCGGCGGAAGTAGAGCATGTAGAAGAAGCGGTCCTCGTAGAGCTGGTCGAACAGGTCGAGCAGCGACGCGCCGAGCGGCGGCGTGTACGGCACGCTGAGCCCGGCCACCGCCCGCACCTGGTCGGGGTGGCGGATCGCGGAGTGCCACGCGATCGGCGCACCCCAGTCGTGGCCGAACACCACCACCGGCCCGGCGTCGAGCGCCTCCGCGACCGCGGCGACGTCGCCGGCCAGCTCGCGCAGCGTGTAGCGCTCCACCTCGGGCGGCGCGGAGCTGCCGCCGTAGCCCCGCACGTCGAGCGCGGCGACGCGGTAGCGATCGGAGAGGTGCTCCACCTGGTTCCGCCACGACGAGGCGAGCTCGGGCCATCCGGGCACGCAGATGATCGGAGGACCGTCGCCGGACACCTCCGCCCGCACGGTGATGTCACCGTTGTCCACCAGCAGCTCGTCCACGCCCTCATCTCCCCCGTCGTCGGTCCTCCGACCGCTTCTGACGTTCTACGCGCTCGGCGATGCGGGCGATGCGACGGAGCCGGCCGTCCCACTCCGACCCGACGGTCGCGAGCTGCGCGGCGGCCCGGGCCAGCTGGGCGTCGTCCACGTGGTAGCGGCGCTCCCGGCCGGCCGGCGCCCCGTGCACCAGCCCGACGCGGTCGAGCACGGCGAGGTGCTTGGCGACGGCCTGCCGGGTGACCGGGAGCTGCTCGGCCAGCGAGGTCGCCGTGCCGTTGCCACCGGCCAGCAGGAGGTCGAGCATGCGGCGCCGGGTCGGGTCGCCGACCGCCGACCACAGGTCGTCGTCGACCGCTGGAGCGGTCATCGGCCCGCCTCGACCGACGGCGCGTAGGTCACCAGGCGGGGCAGGAAGTGGTCCCACCCGTTCGAGTGGTCGGTGTACTGCTGCTCGAGCACCGCGATCTCCCAGCCCATCTCGCGGAAGCCGGACTCGGTCATCCGCAGGCGGGTGCCGTTCCCGCTGGGCGCGAGCTCGAAGGTGACGAACAGCGAGTTGCCCTCGGCCGCCACCTCACCTTCGGCGTGGGTCCAGCGGAACGAGAACAGCCGCGACGGCTCGGCCTCGACGACGGTGATCTGCGGGACGTTCGCGGTGCCGGCCGACCGGTCACCGAAGACGAGCTCACCCGTCGCGCCGGGTGTCGGCTCGAAGTGGGCTTCGTCGGGCCACCACTCGCGCAGGTGCTCGGGGCTGGTGATGACCTCGAAGACCGTCTCCGGTGAGGCGTCGATCTGCACCTCGCGCTCGATCGAGCCGTGCTCCACGCGCACCTCCTATGTGCAACACCTGGTTGCACATTATCAGCGCATGCGCGCGGTGCCGATCTCCTTCTGCCGATCGAGCCAGCGGTAGATCGACGGGAGGAACGCCGGGCGAGGATCCGCGAACTCCACGCCGCAGGTGACGGTCGGGCCGAGCGCAGGGTCCGACACGTGCCGCGACCAGCGGACGCGGATGTTCCCCCGCTCCCCCTCGATCACCAGGATCAGGTTGTGACCGGGCGCCGGCGGCTTCGCGTCGAACGGGAGCACCAGGCAGGCGCCCGTGATGGAGGCATCGCGGACCATCACCGGTACGAGGCGCTCGGCGGCCGGTCCCCGCTTCTGCTCGATGACCAGGATGGCCAGGTGGGCCACCTCCTCGACCGGGTGGCGGTCGCCCAGCCGCTTCTGCTGTCCGAAGCTCTGATCCATGTCCGGACCATCGGCTGTGACCGGACCGGTTGTGAGCCGGACGACCCAGGCCCGCTACCCGCGGGCGGTGAGCAGGCTCAGGTGGACCGGCTCGCTGACGCCACGGAGCTCCTGCAGTCCCAGCGGCTCGGTCGACCACGACGTCGGGTCGAGGAACCGGGCCACCTCGGAGGTCACGAGGATGCGGCCCGCCGGGGCGAGCTTCGACGCCCGGGCGACGCCATTGACCAGCGGACCGAAGTAGTCGCCGTCGCGGGCGGTCACCAGGCCGTACCCGACCGCGCCACGGGCGTCGGGGAGGCTCGGGTCGGCACTTGCCATCGCGCAGATCTCGACCGCAGCGCGACAGAGCGCCGACGGCTCGTCGGCGACGAGCATCACCTCGTCGCCGATCGCCTTGATCAACCGTGCATCGTGCCCGGCGGCGAGCGCCGACGAACCGACCTCGAAGCGGCGCAGCGCCTCCGAGTGGTCGGCCGCCGAGACCGACTCCGCCCAGGCGGTGGAGGAGACCAGGTCCACGAAGCCCACTGCGACGTGCAGCTCACCGCGCAGCAGCGCCTCGGCGAACCCGACGTTGCGCAGCGGGTGCTCGGCGAGCAGGTGCTGCATGACCGACTGCGCCTGCATCCACGCCACGATGCCGAGCTCGTTGGCCTGCGCCGTCTCGAGCTCGGTGTGCGCGCGCTCGTACATCCGCTCGACGCTGCCGCCGAACAGCGCGCGCGCCGCCTCCATGATCCGGGCGGCCGCCCAGCCGAGGACGCGCGCGAACGCCAGTGCTTCGTCCCGCCCGTACAGCTCGGCGCCGAGCAGGAACGTCTCGACGTCGTCGACCACGGTCGCCGGCACCGACGGCGCCTCCGGGTCGACAACCGGGAACCCGAACGCAGCACGTAGGTCGGTCACCACCTCGACCGAGGTGCCGGCCCGCGAGGCCGCCTCGACCGCGCTGATCAGGGGCGGCGGGCGGTCGATGGCGCGCGCCGCCACGCCGACCAGGTTCGTGCGCCCGACCCACTGGAGGATCTCGTCGACCGAGAACCGCTCGAGGAGGTAGGCCAACAGCTCCCGGCGCTCGGCCGCCGACGGAGACGACGGCTCGTAGAGGCCAGCCGCGGCCAGGCGTTCGAGGTCGGGTTCGTGCCCGCCGTTCGGCTCCTCGGGCACGGCCGGGTGGCGGCTACCTGGCCAGGGCCCGCGACCGCAGCGCCGATGCGCGGTTGGTGATGCGGGTCTTCCAACCGCTCGACGGCGGATCCAGCCGGATGCCCAGCGACCACCACGTGGATCGGATCGCGTCCAGGATCACGGGGATCGCCTCGCGCAGCGCCACCGCTTCGGCCGGCACCCACGGCTCGTCGGCATCCACCAGGCCGGAGCGCCGGAGCACCGCGGGCAGATCGCTCAGCTCAGCGGTCAGCCACGCCTCGGGATCGGCGGTGAGGCCGTCGTGGAAGAAGCGGCCGATGGGTTCTATGTCGTCGAACGTGGGGTGGTAGTGGGCGCCGCCCCAGTTCCCGGGAGCCTTGTCGACCTGGTCGAACAGGTCCGCCCGGAAGATGGGCCGGTCGATCACCATCCGCTGCGCGGCCCCCCACCCTCCCCGGCGGGGCTCGACGTCGCGCAGGCGGATCTCCACGCGGGCGCCGATCTCCTGCGGGTCCCGGTTGGTGACGCGGACGGGCATCACCACGACCGCGATCCTCTCGAAGACGTACGCGAATATCACGAGCTGCCTCCCCCCTGCCGGGCGGAAGACTACCGCCGGTCGGGTTCGCCGCTCCTACTTCGCGCCGGTCGTCACCTGATCCACGTAGGCGGCGTTTGCGCCGGCCGAACCGCTGCCGTCACGGCTGAACGTCCAGCGCACGGAGTGTGGGCCGGCGGTCAGGGAGATCGTCTTCTTCTCCCAGTCGTGGTCGCCCGAGATGCCGGAGAAGGGCTCGACACCGTCGACCGTGACCCGCAGGAAGTCACCCGCCTCCGAGTCGGACTTCCACCAGAACTTGAGCTTGGTGACACCGACGACCGTCGTCTCGAAGCTGGTGGTCGCGTTGTTGCCGATGGCCCCGCTGCGCAGCGCGTCGACACCGTCGTTGGTCACGCTGGTCTCGCCGGACCACGCCGGGCTGCCCGTCGTCGTCCACGTGAACTGCGGCGCGTCGAGCGCCTGCGCGACCGCGGTGGTCGGGTACGTCGACACCCGCTTCGACGCGCTCCACGCGCCGAACCCGCTCCCGGGGAAGTTCGCCCGGACCTGCATGTCGTACTCGGCCGACTGCGTCGGCGTGAACGAGAACCCGGTCGTGCCGAGGATGCCGCTCGTCGTGGTGGTGCCGAGCGACTGCACGTTGCCGATGGCGATGTCGTCGACGTACCAACCCTCGGGGTCGGTGATGGTCACCCCGTCCCCGTTGAAGTCGTAGGCCACCGTGAACCGTATGTTGATCGCCTTCTTCGCGTACTTGGCCAACGAGACACTGCGCTGCACGAAGCTGGTGTCGTCGGAGGTCTGCGAGTACACCGACTCCCAGGTCCCACCACTGTCGGTCGACACCTCGACATCGCCCAGTTGTCCGCCGAAGTACCGCGTGCGGGTCTTGAACGACATCACCGTGCCTGCGTTGGGCACCAGGGTCTTGTTCAGGGTCATCGTCGCCGGGTTCGTCTCGAGTCCGGAGCCGTCCGCGATCGTCAACCGGTACGAGTGCGTGCCGGAGGCGGCGAAGTCGGTGCTCGGGTTCCCGTAGTTGTGCGACGTGTCGGTCCAGTTGCC
>JAFBAD010000241.1 GCA_019247975.1 Acidimicrobiia bacterium | reverse complement strand
TTCTGGATCGGGGGCCAGCTGCTGACCGCCGTCCTCGGCGACGGGTGGCGGCTGGTCGACCCGTTCGACCACATCGCAGGGGTCCTCGCGCAGCTCACCGGTCGCCGGGGGACCGGGCCGGACACCTGGTGGCTGCCCCCGATCCTGCTGACCAGCTTCGGGTGGCTGTGGCTGGCCTGGCCCGACGGCCTGCGGCCCCGGTCGATCGGGCTCTGGCTGGCCGGCTACACCGCGGTGATGGTCCTGGGCGGTGCCGCGTTCGGCCGGGAGTGGGTGCGGCGCCACGAGGCCTTCGCAGTCGCGTTCGGCCTCATCGCGACGGTGAGCCCGATCGACTGGAGCGGGCGCGGCCCCCGCCTCCGGAACCCCGTGCGGTCGATCGGCCAGCGCACGCTCGAGCTGCGCGAGGGCGCGGTGCTGGCCGTCCTCTTCGGCATCGCGCTCTTCGATGCGGTCTCGTTCACGCAGTGGTGGGCCGACCTGCTCGGTGTCCGCTCGTTGAACGGCTACACGATGTTCAACACGCTCGGGCTGGTGTGGCTGGTCGTGAGCGCGGCGATCGTGTGGATCGCCGTCGCCAAGCTGGCCGGCATCGTCGCCGAGCACGACGTGCGGTTCGGGTTGCGCCTGGCCGCACCGACGGCCGCGCTGGCCGCGGGCTACGCGACGGCGCACGAGATCGGCACGATGCTCAACGACACGCGCGTCTTCCTGCTGCAGGCCACCGACCCGCTGGCCCGCGGGTGGGACCTGTTCGGCATCGGCGACTGGCGGGCGCAGACGGTGGTCTCGACGAGCGTCCAGTCGTGGACGTCGCTGGTGCTGCTCGAGCTGGGCGCGTTCCTCGCGCTCGGTGGGCTCTACCGGCGCGCGGTCGCCCGCTTCGGCACGGTTGCGGGCGAGCGGGCCGGCTGGGTGTTCGCCGGCTTCGTCCTCGTCGCCGCGATCCTCGGTCTGAAGCTCCTCGTCGGCGTGAAGTAGGGCGCGTCAGCGAGGCTGCGAAGTCCGCCAGGCGGAGCAGCGGGACGATGAGACCCGGATCCGCGAAGCGGGAGCGAGTAGCGAGCGTCAGCGAGCGCCCGAGCTCGAGTCAAAATCGCGCGGCGTACTCGTCGCTGAGGCGGAGCGAGCGGATCAGGTCCTGGTGGGTCGTCGTCTGCGTGGCGATCGACATGACGGCCTGGCTGATCTCGTCGCGTGACGGGATGCGCCCGACCATCAGGCCGTAGATCAGCACCACGTTCACCGGGATGCGCAAGCGGGTGCGGTTCTCGTTCGACTCGGAGAAGTCGATCATCAGCCGGCCGCGGCCGAGCGACGCGTCGTCGAGGCGGCCCACCCAGTAGGCCTTGCCGCCCGAGTCGGCCCGCCGGCCGAGCACGTTCAGGTAGACGGTGTCGACGAACTCCTCGTTGCTGAGGGCGCCGAAGTCGCGCACGAACTCGGTCGAGGACGCGAAGTGCTGCGCGACCTCCGACAACCGGCGTCCGTTGCGCACGCTCTTCACCCAGTACGCGAACCCCGAGGAGTCCGGGTAGCGCCCGAAGTACGCGTTGTAGAGACGGGCGACCGCGCCGGCCTCGTTCTGGCAGCCGTCCGCCTGGAGCAGCACCTGGACGAGCCAGTCGGGGTTGTGGACCCCCGCGTCGAGGACGGTCTCGTAGTAGTCGAGCGAGTGGTCGTCGGGCGCGGCGCCGAAGAAGTCCGCGTACTGCTGGACCACGAAGTCGTGCGCGTTGTCCCACGGCGAGAACGTCTCGGGCGGGACCTTGGCCGGCGGCGGCTTGGCGGCCTGCAGGCTGTACTTCGGATTGATGGCCTGCGAGTGCCAGACGCCCTGCGAGGTGGGCTTGCGGATCTCGAAGTGGCAGTGCGAACCGGCCGACTCCGCGTTGCCGCTGTCACCGAGGTAGGCGATGAACTGGCCCCGGTACACGCGGGTGCCCTCCTGCACGCCGGGTGCGAAGGCCCACTGGATCGGGTTCGCGCCGTCGTCGGTGCCGGGGTCGTCGTTGTTGATGTGGAGGTACGCGTAGTACCAGCCGTCGGCGTCCTGGAGGTACAGGCTGTTCCCGCTCGACTCGTGGTTGAGCGACACGACCACCCCGTCGCGGCAGGCGATGAGGTGCTGCAGCTTCGTCCCCATGAGGTCCTGACCCTCGTGGTAGCGGGTGCAGCCGTCGCGGCACGCGCCGTAGGTGTCGCTCCAGGAGACGGTGCCCTCGACCGGGAAGGTGATGTCCCGGGTGATCTTCGAGGTCAGGTCGGGGTCGGGGTACCCGAAGGCCCGGCTCTGCGGCGGTCCGTCGGCGAGCGGGGTGAGCGACGGGAGCTTGACGCCGAGGAGCGGGAGGCCCACTGCGGCCGACCCGGTGAGCAGGAACGACCGGCGGGAGAGACCGGACGTCGGGGGGAACGGCCGCTTCGGAGGGAACGGCCGTGTCGATGGGAACTGCATGGGGGTGCTGCTGGTCCTTCTGTGCGAATCGGTCATTTCCCGTCGGACGCGACGGGGCGAAGTGGAGTCGAACGTGTTGCGAGGACGTTACGACAACGCCTCTCGATACGCTCCAGCCGTCATGGACGTGATCGAGGAGGCGGCCCGGCGCCGCACGTTCGCGATCATCTCGCACCCCGACGCCGGCAAGACCACCTTGACCGAGAAGTTCCTGCTCTACGGGGGTGCGCTCACCGCCGGCGCCGGTTCGGTCAAGGCTCGCGAGGGCCGCCGCTCGGCGACGTCGGACTGGATGGAGCTCGAGCAGCAGCGGGGCATCTCGATCACCTCGACGGTCCTGCAGTTCCCCTACCGGGACTGCGTGGTGAACCTGCTCGACACGCCCGGGCACCGCGACTTCTCCGAGGACACCTACCGGGTGCTCGCGGCCGCCGACGCGGCGGTCATGGTCCTCGACGCAGCCAAGGGCATCGAGCCCCAGACGCTCAAGCTGTTCGAGGTCTGCCGGGCCCGCGGCCTGCCGTTGCTCACGTTCATCAACAAGTGGGACCGGCCGGGTCGCGACGCGCTCGAGCTGCTCGACGAGATCGAGGCGCAGATCGGCGTGACGCCGGGCCCGGTCACGTGGCCGGTCGGGATCGCGGGCGACTTCCGCGGTGTCGTCGACCGACGCTCCGGCGACTTCGTGCGCTTCACCCGCGTCGCGCGCGGCGCGACGGAGGCTCCCGAGGAGATCGTCGAACCGGCGCGCGCGGCCGACGAGGAGGGCCAGGCGTGGGGCCAGGCCACCGAGGAGCTCGCGCTGCTCGAAGGGGTCGGCGCCGACTACGACGAGGAGCTCTTCCTCGGCGGCGAGCTGTCGCCCACCTTCTTCGGCTCCGCGCTCACCAACTTCGGGGTGCGTCTGCTGCTCGACGCGGTCATCGACCTCGCTCCCTCACCGTCGGCCCACGAGGACGAGAGCGGCAAGCCGGTGCCGCTCGACCGTTCGTTCTCCGGGTTCGTGTTCAAGGTGCAGGCGAACATGGACCGCTCGCACCGTGATCGCATCGCCTACCTGCGGGTGTGCTCGGGGCGCTTCGAGCGAGGGATGGTGGTCACCCACGAACCGACCGACAAGCCGTTCGCGACGAAGTACGCCCACTCGGTGTTCGGGCAGTCTCGCGAGACGGTCGAGGAGGCATGGCCCGGTGACGTGGTGGGCCTCGTGAACGCGACCGACGTGCGCGTCGGCGACACGCTCTACGAGGGCGAGCACGTCAGGTACCCGACGATCCCGAGCTTCGCCCCCGAGCACTTCGCGGTGGCCCGCGTGCGCGACACCGGCCGCTTCAAGCAGTTCCGCCGGGGCATCGCGCAGCTCGACGAGGAGGGGGTGGTGCAGGTGCTGCGCGATCCCGACCTCGGCGACCAGGCGCCGATGCTCGCGGCGGTCGGACCGATGCAGTTCGACGTCGCGATCCACCGGCTCGAGCACGAGTTCGGCGCGCCGACCGAGCTCAGCACCACCGGCTACACGGTCGCCCGGCGCACGGATCAGGCGAGCGCGCCGACGCTGCGCGCCATGCGCGGCGTCGACGTCTTGTCGCGGGCCGACGGCACGATGCTCGCCATCTTCGAGAGCCGCTACTGGCTCGACCGCCTCGTCGACGAGCAGCCCGACCTCACGCTGGAGCCGCTCGTCGCCGGAGAGCTCGCGGGCTGACCGTCACGCCGGGCAGAGGGTGCCGTCCGCGGGCGGCGTGCGCTCGACCAGGTAGCGGACGACCTTCTCGTCGATGCACGAGCTGCCGCTGAACGTAATCGTGTGCCCGTCGCCCTCGTAGGTCAGCAGCACCCCGTGGGCGAGGTGGTGGGCGACGGCCACGCCGGACTCGTACGGCGTGGCCGGGTCGCCGACGGTGCTGACCACCAGCACCGGCGCCAGGTGCTCGCCCCGTGACGGCGGTGGCACCGGGTCCGGCGGTACGGGCCACAGGCTGCAGCGCACGTAGTCGTCGACCACCGCCTCGCCGAAGTGCGCGCTCGCCCGGCCGGCCCGCTTCGCGGCCGCCAGCACGCCGTCGACATCGGGCCAGCGGGCGTCGAGGCAGTTGACCGCGAAGTAGGTGCCGAAGTCGGCGACGCCGAGGTACTCGTCGGCCAGCGCGACGAGCCCGTTGCCGTCGCCGTGGCGCGCGTCGTCGATCGCGCCGGCCAGCCGGTCCCACTCGCTCCGGCTGTACAGCGCCTGCGCGAGCCCCAGCGCGATCTCACCGGGACCGGCGGCCCGGTCCTCGTGCGGGGCCGGGATCGGCTGCTGCTCGGCCGTCGCGGTGACCCGGTCGACCACGCCGATCGGGTCCGCGGCGATCGGGCACGAGCGCTGGCGGCGGCACGCCGCGGCGAACCGGCGCAGCGCCTGCTCGAAGCCGCGCGCCTGCTCCTCGGCCCCGGCGATGCCCGGCTTGGTCAGGTCGACGACGCCGTCGAGCACCATCGCCCGCACGTGCTGCGGGAAGCGGTCGGCGTACACCTGCCCGATGGCGGTCCCGTAGGAGTAGCCGAGATAGGACAGCTGGTCGTCGCCCATGGCCTGGCGCAGCAGATCCATGTCCTGCGCGGCATCCTCGGTACCGGCGTGCCCGAGCAGCGCGGTGTGCCCGGCTGTGCAGCGGTCGACGAAGGTCCGGCTGGTCCGGAGGAGCTGCTGGCGGTCGGCCCGGTCGTCGATGGTCGGATCGGCGTGGTACATCGCCTGCACCCCGTCCCGGCAGGACAGGCCGGCCGAGCGTCCGACCCCGCGGGGGTCGAAGCCGACGATGTCGAAGCGGTCGCGGATGTCGTCGGGCACCGCGGCGGCCAGACCCACGGCCAGCTCGGTGGCCGAGCCGCCCGGTCCGCCGGGGTTCACGAACAGCGCGCCGATGCGCTCGTCGGGCTTGCGGGCCGGGACCCGCTCGACGGCCAGGGGCGTGGACGGCCCGTCGGGGCGGTCGTGGTCGAGGGGCACGCGCACCAGCGCGCACTGCGCGACGTCACCGCAGGACGTCCAGTGGATCTCCGGTGGCCCAGGCGAGGCGTTGGTCGTCGCCGGCGCCGTGGTGGTCGACGACGGTGGCGCGGTCGTGGTCGTCGTGGTGGCCGGGTCGGGGAGGTCGAGCCCGCATGCGCCGAGCAGCACCACGGCGGCGACCGCCAGTGCCGCCCGGCGGATCACGACGGGGCGGCAGGGTCGATGCGGTCGAGTCGTTCGGTCAGGCCCTCGAGCGCCCGTCCCACGCGGTCGACCGCGTTGCGCAGGTCCTCGGAGGTGACGACGTCGGCCAGCGCGAGGCGCACCGACGCGAGCTCGCGGGCGAGGTACTCGGTGTCGGCCTGGGTGCGGGCGTTGACGTCGCGGTCGATCTCGGCCTGCGCGCGGTCGCGATCGTCCTGGCGGTTCTGCGCGAGGAGGATCAACGGCGCGGCGTACGCGGCCTGCGTCGAGAACGCGAGGTTGAGGAGGATGAACGGGTACGGATCCCAGCGCAGGGCGGCGGCCGACGCGTTGACGACGATCCAGACCGCCACGATGATCGTCTGGCCCATGAGGAAGCGGCCGGTGCCGAGGAAGCGCGCGATCGCCTCCGAGAAGCGACCGAACGCGTCGGGGTCGTAGTGGATCCCGATGCGGAACCCTTCCCGGGGCCGGGACAGATCTTCGCGACGTCGCACCACGGCCGGCTCCTCAGCGCCCCGCCGACCGGCGCCAGTCGGCCGGGAGCACGTGGTCGAGGACGTCGTCGACGGTGACCGCGCCGATCAACCGCTTGCCGCGGTCGCACACCGGGATCGCGAGCGCGTCGTAGGCAGCGAGGCGCTCGGCCACGTCCCGGAGGGGGAGGTCCGGCGGCACCGGCTCGGGCTCGGCCATCACGCAGTGCTCGAGGGACGTGCTCGGCGCCTCCCGCAGGAGCCGCTGGAAGGGGACGATGCCGAGGTAGGAGCCGGTCGGCGTCGACATCGGGGGCTGGACGACGAACACCTGGGCGGCCAGCTCGACCGGCAGGTCGGCTTCGCGCACGACCGCGAGGGCCTCGGCCACCGTGGCCGAGAACGGCAGGATCACCGGCTCGGGGGTCATCAGGCCACCGGCGGTGTCGTCGTCGTAGGCGAGGAGCTGGCGCAGCGGCCGGCTCTCCTCCGGGATCATCGCCTCGAGCAGCCGCTGGCGGTCGCTCTCGGTCATCTCCCCGAGCAGGTCGACCGCGTCGTCGGGCTCCATCTCCTCGAGCACGTGGGCGGCTCGCTCGAGGTCGAGTCCGGCGATGATGCGGATCTGGTCCTCCTCGGGGAGCTCCTCGAGCAGGTCGGCCAGGCGCTCGTCCTCCATGAGCTCGGCCAGCTCGCGGCGGCGGGCCGCCGGGAGGGCGACGATGCGGGAGGCGACGTCGGCTGCGTGCATCTGGCGCAGCTCGGCCACCTCCTCGAGGTCCGGGTTGGACTCGAAGCGCACGGCGACCTCGCGCCACGGCGCGATGCGGCGGGTCCGGCGGCGGCGCAGCGGTCCGTGGCCGCCGAGGGCGACCGACATCGCGTAGTAGGTGCCGGTGTCGCGGTCGAGCTCGATGGCCACGTCGATGACCTCGTCGCCGCCGATGCGCAGAGCGAAGACGTCCTGCTTGAGCAGCTGCTCGCCCGGCCGCTGCCGGAACGCGAGGACGTCGATCGTCCCGCTCCGCATGCGCACGCCGCCGGGGTCGATCGAGCCGACGCGTGCGGCGTTCACGAAGATGCGCCGGCGCTGGACCGTGGCGACGAAGCCGAGCACCCGGGCCGGGTCCGTGCCGACCGGCACGATGACCACGTCGTCGACGCTGCCGAGCGGCGTGCCGTCCGCCGCCACCAGCGGCAGCCGCGTCAGGCGCGACACGTAGATCGGCGAGGGCGGCACCCCCCGACGTTAGGACTACAAGCCCATCAGCTCGGTGACGCCGTGGTCGCGACCGGCGGTGTAGCCACCGTCGACCGGGATGGCTGCGCCGGTCACGAAGGAGGCGTCGGCCGACACCAGGAACGCGGCCACCGCGGCGATCTCCTCGGGCGCGCCGCGGCGCCGCAGCTTGTGCTCCTCGGTGAGGTGCGCGGCGACGCCTTCCATGCCCTCGCTGCCGAACACGCCGGCCAGCATCGGGGTGTCGATGAACCCCGGGCAGATCGCGTTGACCCGGATGCCCTGCCGGCCGTAGTCGATCGCCAGGTTCTTGGTGAGCAGGACGACGCCACCCTTCGAGGCGTTGTACGCGCTGCCGCCGGCCGTGCCTTCGAGGCCCTCGATGCTGGCCAGCGTCACGATCGAGCCCCGCTCGCCGTCGATCGGCTCCTGCTCGAGCATCCGCGCGATCGCGGCGCGGGCGACGACGAAGGTGCCGGTGAGGTTGATGCCGATGACCCGCGCCCATTCGGCGTCGTCGAGCAGGTGGACCGGGCCGCCGCCCGCGACACCAGCGGCGTGGACCACGCCGTCGAGCCGGCCGAACCGCTCCACCGCGGCGGCCACGACCGCGCCGACCGCCTCGGCGTCGGTGATGTCGGCCGCCAGACCGAGCAGCCGGTCGTCACCGTCGAGCTGCGGTGCGGCGAGGTCGACCGCGGTGACCGAGGCGCCTTCCGCGAGCAGCCGACGGGCGGTGGCGGCCCCGATGCCCGACGCCGCACCGGTGACGATGACGGTCCTGCGGTCCAGACCCTGCATGCGCTTCCCCCTGTTGCGTCGGCTTGAACAGATTGATACAGATTGTTCAGTCGTACAAGGGGACGGTTGGCTGTCACGGTGACCACCGAGGTCGAGGAGCGCATCGTCGACGCAGCCGTCCGCTGCGCGAGTCGCGTCGGCCTGCGGCGCTTCTCGATGGCCGACGTCGCCGCGGCCGCAGGGCTGTCGCGCGGCACCGTCTACAACCACTTCGGGGACCGAGGCCGGTTGGTCGACGCGGTGCTGGTGGGACTGGCCGACCAGTTCGTGGCGGCCAGCCGGGTCGACGTCATGCGCCGCCGCACACTGGCCGGACAGGTCGGTGAGGCTGCGGTGTTCATCCACCGGCACACCGACGACCGCCGCTTCGCGATCGGTGATCCCGACGTCGACGAGCACCTGCTCGCCGTGCTCCTGAGCATGCGGGCGGAGCCCCTGCTCGAGGCGTGGGTCGCGTTCTGGGAGCCGCTCCTCGCGGCGGCCGAGAAGCGTGGTGAGGTGCGGCCGGGCCTCGACCGTCGCGTCGCCGGCGAGTGGATCGTGCGCTCGCTCGTCACCTTCGCCGTCATGCCCTCGATCGTCATCGACCTCGACGACGACCAGTCCGTCCGCACGTTCGTCGGTTCCCACATCATCCGCGGCCTCGCACCGTGACGCCGCACGACCAGGAGGCTTCCCTGTGAAGTTCGCGCTGTTCTACGAGATCCCCGTCGCCAAGCCCTGGGACAAGGAGAGCGAGCTACGCGCCTACCACGAGACGATCGAGGAGGCGGTGGCTGGCGAGAAGTACGGCTGGGACGCCTTCTGGACCGTCGAGCACCACTTCCTGCAGGAGTACTCGCACTGCTCCAACCCCGAGGTGCTCTACGGCGCGATCGCCGCGAAGACCGAGCGCATCCGGCTCGGCTACGGCGTGCGGCTGATGCCGAAGCCGTACAACCACCCGGTCCGCTCGGCCGAGTCGGCGGCCGTGCTCGACCTCATCTCCCAGGGCCGGGTCGACTTCGGCACCGGTCGCTCGTCCACCCGGCTCGAGCTCGAGGGCTTCGGCGTCGATCCGCACCAGACCCGGGAGATGTGGGCCGAGGCGATCGAGCACATCGTCGCGTGCTGGACCGAGGACGAGGTCGAGCTGAACGGTGAGCACTGGCAGATGCCGAAGCGCCGCGTGCAGCCCAAGCCGCTGCAGGATCCGCACCCGCCGATCTACGGCGCGACGTCGAGCGAGGACGGCCACCGTCAGGTCGGCGGCATGGGTCTCGGCCTGTGCTCGTTCGCGGTCGGCGTGCCGCCCGAGGAGGTGAAGCGGAAGATCGACGTGTACCGCGAGGCGGTGCAGGCGTGCACCGACCCGGTCGGCAAGTTCGTGAACAACAGCGCGGCGACGTTCACGATGACGTGCTGCGCGCCCACGAAGGACGAGGCGTGGTCGCTCGCCCGCGAGTCCTTCGAGTGGTACCCGAAGGCCGGTGCCCGCCTCATCGCGTCGGTGGCCGAGTGGATGGCCGAGAAGCAGGAGGAACTCGGCAACTACGGCTACGCCGCGGACATGCTGAAGACCGACGAGGGTGGCCTGCTCGACCTGCTGAGCCTCGACTACCTGGCCGAGAGCGGCGCCTGCGTGCTCGGCACGCCCGACGAGTGCCTCGAGATGTGCAAGCGCTACGAGGAGGCCGGCGTCGACCTGCTGCTCTGCCTGGTCAACCCGCTCAAGATCCCGCACGACGCGGTCATGCGCACGATCCAGCTGATGGGCGAGGAGGTGATCCCCAAGTTCAGGTGAACTAGGCGAGCCCGGAGCCGCCCTGCTGGAAGAGGAAGCGGCGGCCGTCGATGAGGCTGGCGGCCAGCAGGTCACCGAGCTGGTCGGCCTCGACCGGGCCCGAGAAGAAGTAGCCCTGACCGAGGTCGCAGCCGAGCTGCTGCAGGGCCTCGAGCTGCTCGCGCCGCTCGATGCCCTCGGCGACGATGTGCACGCCGAGCCGCTGGGCGAGCTCGATGATCGACTGGAGCACTGGGGTGGCCTGCCGCACGCCGAGCGACTGCACGAAGCTGCGGTCGATCTTCAGCTTGTCGACGGGGAACTGCTCCATGTAGCCGAGCGACGAGTAGCCGGTGCCGAAGTCGTCGACCGCGAGCTGCACGCCGACCCGCTGCAGGTCGGCCAGCCGCCGCTTGCTGAGCTCGGTGTCCTGCATGACCATCGTCTCGGTGATCTCGAGGGTGATGGTCGCCGGGTCGAGACCGAACCGGGCCACGACCGCCGCCACCTCGTCGACGATGGTCTCGCGCTCGAGCTGGCGGACCGACAGGTTGATCGCCATCGACACGGTCGCGCTGGTGGGCAGGCTGAGCTGCCAGGCCCGCAGCTGCTGGCAGGCCTCTTCCATGACCCACTGACCGAGCGGCACGATGAGGCCGGTGTCCTCGGCGAGAGGGATGAACGCGTCCGGTGAGAGGCGGCCCCGCTGGGGGTGGTCCCAGCGGACCAGCGCCTCGACGCCGGTGATGCGGCCGGTCTGCAGCGACACGATCGGCTGGTAGACGAGCCGCAGCTGGCCCGCCTCGATGCCGCGGGCGAGGTCGGCCTTGAGCTCGAGGCGCTCGAAGGCGCTCGCGTGCATCTGCTCCTCGAACAGCTCGACGCGGTCCTTGCCCTTCTCCTTGGCCAGGTACATCGCCATGTCGGCGTTGCGCAGCACGACCTCGGCCGACGTCGCGCGGTCGTTCACCGCGGCGATGCCGATGCTCGCGGTGATCACGATCTCGCGGCCGTTGATGCGGAACGGGCGACGCAGGTCGTTGAGGAGGCGCAGCGCGAGACCGACCGGGCCCACCTCGTCACCGCTGTCCTCGACCAGCACCGCGAACTCGTCGCCGCCGAGCCGGGCCGGCACCGCGTCGCTGGGCAGCGCCTGGCCGAGGCGCTCGGCCACCCCGATGAGGAGCTCGTCGCCGACCGCGTGGCCGAGGCTGTCGTTGACCGTCTTGAAGTCGTCGAGGTCGATGAAGAGCACCCCGGCGACCCCGGTGCGCAGCATGACCGACTCGTTGACGAGCTCGGCGAACATCGTGCGGTTGGCCAGGCCGGTCAGCGCGTCGTGCAGCGCCTGGTGCCGCAGGTTGTGCTCGAGCTCCTTGCGCAGGGTGACGTCACGGGCGTTGAGCACGATGCCCTGCACCGCGGGTTCGTCGCGCAGGTCGGTGATGGTGACGTCGACGGTGTGCCAGTCGCCCGCCGCGGCGCGGAGGCGCACCTCGAGGCTCTGCGGCGGGAGCGTGCCGGTCGGGTTGTTCTCCACGAGGCCCGGCTGCTGCACGCGGACGGCATCGAGCTCGTCGCCGCTCAGCAGCTCGGTCCAGCGGCTGCCGACGAGCTCCTCGGGCCGGAACCCGAGCATCGGCGTGACCGCGGGGCTGACGAAGGTGAACCGGCCGGTGCCGTCGATGATCGCGACGACATCGCTCACGCCTTGGACCAGCGCACGGAACCGCGCCTCGCTGCGGAACAGCTGCAGCTCGGCGTCCTTGCGGTCACTGATCTCGCGGCAGTTGATCACGATGCCGTCGATGTCCTCGTCGTCGCGCAGGTCGCGGGCGACCAGCTCGAACCAGCGGTAGGCGCCGTCGGCGTGGCACACGCGGACCTCGATCGGGTCGATGAAGTCGACCGCGGCCCGCCGGTCGACGATCGACTCGGCGATCGGCCGGTCCTCCTCGTGGAGGAGCCGGAACGGATCGGTGTCCATCAGCTCGTCCTCGCTCATGCCGAGGAGCCGCTGGCTGGCCGCGCTCACGAAGGTGATGCGGCGGTCGTCGTTGACCACGAGGACGAGGTCCGACGAGTTCTCGACCAGCGTGCGGAAGCGGCGCTCGCTGCGGGCCCGGTGCAGGTTCTCCGACAGCTCGGCCGCCTCGAGGGCCAGGGACAGCGTGGTGGAGAGGGTGACGACGGCGCGGCGGGTGATCGCCGGCAGTGGCTTGTCGGTGGAGATCAGCATCGCGGTTCGCACCGAGCGCTGGCTGGCCAGCGGGATCACGAGCAGGGGCCGGGCCGGCTCACCACCACCGGGCAGCACCACCGGTTCGAGCACGAGATCGGCGACGTCGCGCGAGCCGAGTGCGTCCGCGAGCGCGGGCGGCAGGCCGGCGCGCGGGATGCGGTCGACGGCCTCCTCGGCGCGGTAGCCCTCGACGTGCAGGATCTCGAGCGCATCGGGACCCTCGGCGACCAGCGCGACGCGCAGGTCGTTGACGCCGGACGCCAGCCGCTCGACCGCTTCCATGGCCGCGCCGTACGCGGACTCGCGGTCGGACGCGACCGCGAACCGCGCGCTCGCTTCTCGCAACGTCTGCTCTCGCTTCGTCGCCTGCTCCCGGTCGCGCACCAGGAAGATGAGGCGGGCGAGGACCAGCATCGACAGCAGGATCGAGCTGATCGTCAGGATGACGATGTTCGGGTCCCAGCCGAGCACCAGCTGGAGGCAGATCATCGCGGGAGCGATGAGCAGCGCGCCGACGAGCAGCGTGATGCGACGCCACGAGAGCGACACGTCGAACTGCCGTGGCGGTTCGGTCATGAGGTGGACGTCGGGGTGCATGGCCGCAGCCCCGAAGAACACGTAGATCGCCGGTGCGAGCGCTCGACCGATGGTTGCGTTCGGACCGCCGACGGTCTCCAGGGTCACCGAGGTGTCCTGGATGAAGATGAGCGCGACCGCGCCCGCGAGGAGGTAGTAGCTGACGTTCCTCGCGCCGGGACCGAACGCCAGCCGCACGATCGCCGCGAGGAAGACGGTGAGGAGGAGCGACGACGCGGTGTTGATGACCCGCTCGTCGAGCGCCACGGTGCCGTCTGCCACGTAGGGGCCGAGGAGCATCGCCCAGGTGATCGTGGCGGCGCCCACTGCGACGATCGCACCGTCGATGATCGCGGCCCGGTCCCGGGCGGGCGACCGCAGGTGGCCGAGCAGGATGCCGCCGATGATCAGGGCGAGCTGGCCGCCCGTGATGAAGATGTCAGCGGGCGAGGGGAACGGCCGGTCCTCGTCGATGAGCATCCCGTGGACGGTGCGGACGATGCCGGCGACCAGGAAGGCGATGCCCGCGGTGCCGAACCACTTCCACGCCTTGCCGGCCGCACCGGGCAGCTTCCGCCCCGTGGAGAAGCCCCCGATCGAGCCCCACCAGCCGAAGACCTGGGCGGCCAACGCCGCCGCGATGAACGAACCGCTCACGCCCGCGGCGATGGTGCCGACGATCCCGCCGACGAGGAACACCAACCATCGACGTGACCTCACGGGTAATCCGGTCGGTTTCATTGGCACGGATTCCAGTGGTCGCGTGGGGGAGATCGGAGCTCCGCCTTGAACGCGAACGCCAAGAGTAGACAGTGCATGACCGATGGTGGGGGATCGACCACGGTCCTCCGACCCCGCGCCGGTCGTTGCGCTACCCTCACCTTGCTAGGTGGTCGAGTGACCGCCGCGCGCAGCAGCAGTTCGTGATGCTGCAGTTCGTGATCACCCGTCGACCGAGGTGGGGGTGACCGAGTGACCGAGGTGGAAGCCGAACGCAGCAGTCGCCGGCGAAAGCTGGAGCTCTCCTGGGTCATCGGCGTGCTGGTGTTCGTGATCGTCCGGTTCATCGTCGCCTACTCGGCGTTGAGCGACTACGGGCTCACGGTGTGGATCTTCGGGTTCCTCGACATCGCCACGGCGGTTCCCTACGCGGTGGGCACGGCCCGGCTGGTGACGAGCCTGGTGGACAAGAACGTCCAGGCCGCCGCCCGTTGGGGGATCATCGCCTGCGTCTCGTTCCTCGCGCCCTACGCGTGGGTGGCGTGGGCCGGCCGTGACGGCGAGTTCCCGAGCGCGGTGTACATCGCGATCGTCGTGCTGGTCGTCTGCCTGGGCGCGAACGCGGTCGTCGGGATCCTGCGGCGGGTTCGGGCCGCGCGGGTCGACAGCGTGGCCTCGGTCGATCACGCGGTCGGCGTCTAGCCCACCGTCTGGCCTCGCCGTCACCGACGCAATCTGCCGGCCCCCGGCCGCACGCGGTTCTCGGTGGTGCGCTCGAAGTCGACCTCTCCGGTCCCCGGGAGCACGATCGGCAGGCCCCATTGCGCGATCTCCTCGGGCGTGGCCGCCTCGAGGATCCAGGCCCAGAACTCCGGGTTGCGGCGGGCGAGGTCGTCGTAGGTCGGGCCGTCGAGCGCCATGCCGACCGGCACTGGGTCGCTGCCCATGTAGTGGTGGCTCTCGCCGATCACCCGGAAGGGCATCGCGTAGACGTCCTTGAACACCCGGAACAGCCACGGATCGATGAGCGCGACCACCGAGGTCGCCTCCGAGCGGAACGCGTCGAGCCACCCGTTGCGGTACAGGTTCTCGATGACGCCGGTGCTGCGGTCACCGGGCCGGATCACCAGCGAGGCGAGCTCGCACACCGGGTCTTCGTGGCCGTAGTCGATGCGCTCGAACTTGCCGACCGGCAGCTCCTCGTAGCGGCCGTAGATCGTGCGGATCGTGCCAACGATCTCGTCGTTGCCGTCGATGACCGCGTGGAAGCGGGAGTTGTCGGCCCAGCGGGCCATCTCCTCGACCCGCCGATGCGGTGACTCCTCGCAGAACCCCAGTTGGAGGTAGAGGTCGTACAGGAAGGCCTCGGCCTGCATCCAGCGGTCGCCACCGCTGATCGTCTCGACGTGGTGGCCCGGTGACAGCGGCATCGGACGCCCGCTCACCCTCGGCGGACGGGGCTTGTCCTCACGGTGCGAATCGCTGCTGGCCTCTTCAGCGTCAGTGGTCATGGGGCCTTCCGAGCGTATGGATGGTGGATCGTCACGTCGCGGATGGTTTGGCCGGAGCGTCACCAGTTGTTACGGCCAGGACAGGTCGACCTCGGAATCACCA
>JAFBAD010000132.1 GCA_019247975.1 Acidimicrobiia bacterium | reverse complement strand
CCGAGCAGGGCATCGAGGCGAGCGGCGTCGACACCAGCGAGCGGGCGGCCAAGGCGGCCCGCCGGCGCGGGCTCGAGGTGCGCAACCGCGACGCGCTCGAGCACCTGGCCCGGCTCGACCCGGACTCGGTCGCCGTCGTCACCGCGTTCCACCTCGTCGAGCGGCTCACCACGCCGGCGTTGCTCGAGCTGCTCGACCGCGCCTTCGTCGCGCTCCGACCCGGGGGACTGCTGATCGTGTCCGCGTCGAACCCGACCGCGCTCGACGTCGGCGCCGCGGAGATCTGGCTCGACCCGGCCCGGCGCCGGCCGGTCCACCCGCAGCTGCTCGAGCTGGTGGTGCTCGGCCGCGGCTTCGCCGAGGCCGAGGTGCGCTGGCTGCGTCCGCTGGGCGCCGAGCAGCAGGTGCACCCGGAGGACCTGAGCGCGGTCGAGAGCGACCGGGCCGAAGCGCTGGCCGAGCGGCTCAACCAGGCCCTGGCCGGACCGCGTGCCTACGCAGTCCTGGCCCGCAAGCCCTGACGGTGGTCCCTCGGAGGATCGCCCTCCTCAAACCCGAGTTCGGTGTGACGGGCGGGTTCGAGGGCGTCGCCGACTGGATCGAGACGACGCTGCGGCGCGACGGCCACGAGGTCGAGCGGCTGTCCGTCGGCGTGGACGCCCTCCCCCACCGTCCCTTCGGGCTCCCGGTGCCGGACCACGTGTGGCACCGCGCCCCCGAGTACTTCCGCTACCTCGCGAGCGTCGAGGCGTTCGAGCGGCTCGACACCCGGCGGTACGACGCGGTCGTGAGCACGCAGCCGCCGTCGTTCGCGACACCGCACCCGCGCCACCTCTCGCTCTTCTTCCACCATCACCGGATCTTCTACGACCTCGAGGAGCCCTACCTCGCCGCCGGGTTCAGCCCGGATCCCGAGCTGCACCGGCGGGCGGCCGCGAAGGTCCGTGCGCTCGACCGTCCGCGGCTCGATGCGGTGCGCTGGTTCCTGGCCGGCTCCGAGCCGGTCCGCGCCCGTCTCGCCCGCTGGAACGGCATCGACCGCGTCGGCCTCTTCCACGCGGGACCGGCGCCGGGCCTCGACGTCGGCGAGCCGGTGCCCGCCGCCGAGCGCACCGGACCGGTCCTCTGCGTCGGCCGGCTCGAGTTCCCGAAGCGACCCGAGCTCTTCGTGCAGGCGATGCACCTCGCGCACGCTTCGCCCCGAGGTCGGCGCGGCGTGCTGGCCGGCGACGGCGGCCGCATGGCGTGGGTGCGGGCGGTCGACGAGCGCTTCGGTCGTGCGGACACCGATCCCGCGGACGTCCGAGCCGAGGAGCTCTGGTGCACGACCGGGTGGGACGCGCCGCCGGTCGGCGTGCCGCGCCCGTCGCCGGTCGAGATCGCAGGCCGGGTCGACGACGACCGCCTCACGCAGCTGTACCGCGAGGCGCCGTGCGTCGTCGCGCCTGCGTACGAGGAGGACTACGGGTTGACCGCGGTCGAGGCCATGCGCTTCGGCGCGCCGGTGGTCGTCTGCCGCGACGGCGGCGGGCTCGCCGGCATCGTCCACGACGGCGTCGACGGCTTGGTGGTGGCCCCGGACGGTCCGTCCATCGCCGAGGCGGTCGACCGCATCTGCAGCGACGTCGAGCTCCGCGAGCACCTGAGCCGCGGTGCGGTCGCCACCGCGGCGACCTACACGTGGCGGCGAGCGGCCGACCAGCTCCGCACCGGCCTCGATCGCCTCTTCGACTGAGAAGATGACACGGTGAAGATCGGCATCGTCGCGCCGAGCCCGGTGCCACCCACGCTGGGCGGAGCCGAGCGCGCGTGGGCCGGCCTGAGGCGAGCGATCGACGAGCTGACGCCCGACGACGCCGAGCTGGTCAAGCTGCCGGTGCGCGAGCGCACGCTGCCCGAGGTGATCGAGGGCTACCGTGCCTACGCCCGCCTCGACGTGAGCCGCTTCGACCGCGTCATCACGTCGAAGTACCCGGCGTGGATGATCGACCACCCGCACCACATCGTGTGGATGTTCCACCCGCTGCGCGGCCTGTACGACACGTACCACACCTTCGGGATGCCGGAGCGGGCCGAGTCCTCCGTCGACGAGGTGGCCGACCTCGTGCGCTTCCTCGACGGCCCACCGCTGCGCAGCGAGCTCGACGGTTGCTTCGAGCTGTGGGACCGCGCCTTGCGCGCCGCTGGCACCGATCACCCCGACCTGGGTCTGCCGTCTCCGGTCGGGCGGCGCCTGGTGCACTGGCTCGACGGCGTCGCCCTGTCCCCGCCCGCGGTGCGCCGCCACCTCGCACTGTCCGCGACCGTCGCCGACCGCCCCGGCTACTTCCCGCCGGGCACGGATCCGATCATGGCGCACTGCCCGTCGGATCTCCCCAGCCGCACCGGGTCCGGCGGTTCGTACCTCTTCACCGCGAGCCGGCTCGACGGGCCGAAGCGCTTCGACCTGCTCGTCGACGCGATGGCGCACGTGCCCCAGGACATCCCGCTCCTCATCGGCGGCACCGGCCCGCTCGGCGACGAGCTGCGGGCGCGGGCCGCCGCGGACCGGCGGGTGAAGTTCCTCGGCTACGTGCCGGACGGCGACCTCAGCGGCCTGTACGCGAACGCGCTCGCCGTGCCGTTCGTCCCGGCCGACGAGGACTACGGCCTGATCACGGTCGAGGCGATGGCGTGCGGCACGCCGGTCGTCACCTGCACCGACAGCGGCGGCCCGACCGAGCTGGTCGTCGACGGCGTCAACGGCCTCGTGGTCGACCCGACCCCGGCGGCGCTCGGCCGCGCGCTGTCGGCTCTCGCGGCGGACCCGGTCCGGGCCCGGCAGATGGGCCGGGCCGGCCGGCACCGCGTGGCCGAGATCACCTGGGCGACCACGGTCGCGACGATCCTCGACCGGCCGATGCCCGAGCCCGACGGCGCGGTGCTCGACCTGACCGCGGCCGAACCCGAGCTGGTCCCGGCGGTGCCGAGCCGGCACCGGCCGAAGGTCGTCGTGCTGACGACGTTCGAGATCCACCGTCCCCGCCACGGCGGGCAGCTCCGCAGCGCACACCTCTACGGAGGGCTCGCCCACCACTTCGACGTCGAGGTCCTCAGCCTCGTCGAGCACGAGCACCAGGCCGGTGTCCGCGCCCTCGGGCCGGGGTTCTGGGAGCGCGCCATCGCCCGGTCCCTCGACCACGTGGAGCTCGGCCGGCGCACGTCGAACCACGCCGGCGTGCCGGTCACCGACATCGTGGCCGGCACCGAGATCGAGCGGTCGCCCGCCTACCTGGACGCGCTGCGCGACGCGCTCGACGGCGCCGCGCTCGTGCTCCTCGCCGAGCCGTACCTCCTTCCCGCGCTCGAGGCGGTGCGGTCGGAGCGGCCGTGGATCTACGACGCGTTCAACGTCGAGGTCGAGCTCAAGGCGGGCGCGCTCCCCCGAAGCGACCTCGGACGCCGGCTCCTCGCCGACGTCGTCGCCATCGAGGGCCGCGCCGTGGCCGGTGCCGCGGCGATCACCACGTGTTCGATCGAGGATGCACGCGAGCTCGCGCAGCGCTACGAACGCGCGCTCGACGACCTCACCGTCGTGCCCAACGGCACCGACTGCAGCGTCACGGTCCCGGCGCCGGGCGAGCGGGCGCAACGGCGCGACCGGTGGCTGGAGAAGTGGGCCCGGTCGGCCGGTCGGTCGACGGTCCCCGAGCGGCTGGCCGTGTTCTTCGGCAGCTGGCACCCGCCGAACCTCGCGGCCGCGAAGGTCGTCCAGTGGCTCGCCCCGCAGCTGCCTCAGGTGCAGTTCGTCATGGGTGGCACGCACGGCGACGCGTTCCCGGCCGACGACGTTCCCGACAACGTGGTGTTCACCGGCCAGGTGATCGAGCGGGTGAAGCGCACGCTCCTCGCGGCCGCCGACGTCGCCCTCAACCCGGTCCAGACCGGGTCCGGCACGAACCTCAAGGTCATCGAGTACCTGGCCGCCGGCGTGCCGGTCGTGTCGACCGCGTTCGGCATCCGCGGGCTCGAAGTCGGCAACGGCCGCCATCTGCTGGTGGCCGAACCCCACGAGATGGCCGGCGCCGTCGAACGGGTCCTCGCCGACCCCGATGCCGCCCACGCGCGGGCCCGGGCCGGCCGGGCGCTCGCGGTCGAGCGCTACGACTGGAACGCCCTGGGCCGCCGGCTCGCCCAGGTGGCCCAAGGGGCTCGAAGGGCCGAGGAGCCCCATCCAGCTCCTCGGCCGTGAGCACCCTCGCACGTCCGGCCGGGTGCGGAATCGGGGGAACCCCTAGTCCTCCGGGGACGCTCTAACCTCGTCCTCTCTGGTCGACACCGCGCCGGCGCGCGCCAACGAGCCTCCGCATCGCCTCGACGACGCTCCTCTCCTCCCCGCCCCGGCGGTGGAGATCTCGCGCCGTCCCAACCCCTTCCAGCGCCTGGCGCAGGTCTGGCGCTACCGCGAGCTCCTCGGGAACCTGATCCGCAAGGAGCTGAAGGTCAAGTACAAGAACAGCGTCCTCGGGTTCCTCTGGACGCTGCTCAACCCCATGCTCTACCTGGTCGTCTTCTCGATCGTGTTCCAGGAGTTGCTGCAGGTCCAGATCCCGTACTACGCGATCTTCTTCCTGTCCGGCCTGCTGGCCTGGAACTTCTTCTCGA
>JAFBAD010000057.1 GCA_019247975.1 Acidimicrobiia bacterium | reverse complement strand
GTCGTCCACCATGCGGTCGATCGTGCTCTCCGGGTCAGACACCGAGGACCGACGACGGATGCAGTGCGCGAGCCACCTGCTTGGGGGTCAGCACCGCCGGTTCGGGAAGCACGGACGCGGACCGTACCGCGATGCCTCCCGGGTCGTCGTAGTAGCTCATCTGGGTGAGCGGGGGTGAGTACACGTGGATGCTGGTCGCCGGCGCCGGCCCTGGTGCCACGACGTCGTGCACCAGTCCGAGGGGGAGCGAGACGGTGGTGCCCGCAGGAAGGCTCCGGGGCCGGAGCCGGCGATCGGTGGCGACGAGGTCGACGAGGGTGCCGTCGACCACTGCGAGTGCGCCCGCAGCGTCGCCGTGGTCGTGCAGCTCCACGCCCTGGCCGGGCAGCCAGCCGATGACCCACGCCTCGCAGCGGTCCGTGGTGAACAGCCGGACCGGGAGGCGTTCCTTCCGCTGGAAGCGGACGTGGGGCTCCCAGAGCCCGCGGGCACGCGCGATGCGCGTGGCCAGCCCGACCAGCAGGGTGTCGTCGATGGGTGGCGCCTGCACGGCGGCCATCGTGGCCGCCTTCGTCTACAAAGTCAATAGGAAAGGTCAGCTATAGCGAACGGACCGCATCTCCCAACTGCACCGTGCCGCCCTCGACGACCACGGCGTGCAGGCCGCGCAGCCGCAGCGCACGACCTTCCGGGCTCTGCACGAAGCGCAGCGCCTCCCGTCCGAACCGCGCCGCGTACTTCGCGCAGCCCTTGTGCGGCGCCGGCGACACCTCGAGCACCGTGGAGCCGATCGAGAGGTGCGCACCGACGGGGAGGGCGTCCTCGGAGATGTCGAGGTCGACGTAGAGCTGGTCCCCGGCCAGCGGCCAGCGGCTCCGGTCACCGGCGATGAGGGCGAGTGCGCGGGCGCTCGTGATCGTGATCTGGTGGTCGGGTTCGGGACCACCGTCGGCGGTGTGCCGGCTCCCACGGGTCGACCAGTTGTCGCCGACCAGTCCGATGATCGGATCGATGGTCGCCTCGCTGAGCTCGCGCCGCTCGCCGAGGTCCGGCCGGCACACGATCAGATCGAGGCGGCCTTCGCCCTTCGGCGCCGATCGGATGGGCTCGAGTCCCGCCTCGAGCTGCTCACGGGTGAGGTGCACCGCACCAATGTGGCGTGCGCACGGCGCGCCGGCCGCGGGACTTTCCTCAGGTGAGGACGGCCTGGGTCTGGGTGGTGAGCGCGACGAGCTTGCCGGCGTCGTCGCGCAGCTCGGTCTGGACGACGATCGTCCGCCGCCCGACGTGGACCGGCTGCGCGCGCCCGGACACCGCGCCGGAGGTCACGCCGCGGAGGAAGTTGGTCTTCGACTCGATGGTGGAGGTGCCCGCGCCTTCCGGCAGGTTCAGGAACGCGCACACCGCGCCGATGCTGTCCGCGAAGGCCATCAGCGCCCCGCCGTGCAGCGCGCCGCCGAGGGTCGTGTGGCGCTCCGCGTAGGGCATCGTCGCGGTCACCGACTCCCGCGACGCCGCCTGCAGCGAGACGCCGAGCTCGACCGCGTGCGGCATGGTGGCGACGAGATCGGTAGGGGGATCAGGCACGGCGAGAGGATGGCAGGATCGGGCGCATGGAGCTGCACGAAGCGCTGCGGGCGACGGGCGCGGTGCGCGAGTTCACCGATGAGCCGGTGGACGACGCCACGCTCGCCCGCATCCTCGACACCGCCCGGTTCGCGCCGAGCGGCGGCAACCGCCAGGCCTGGCACGTGGTGGTCGTGAAGGACGCCGGCATCCGCCGCGGCCTGCGGGAGGCCTACCTGCCGGTCTGGTACGACTACCTCGCGATCAGCGCCGCGGGCATGGTGCCGTTCGCGCCGGTCACCGATCGCGACGCCGAGCGGAGCGCGGTCGAGGCCAGCGCGGCGTCGATCGCGGCCGACGCCGCTGCAGACCCGGGCGGCTTCGCCGAGCACTTCGACGAGGTGCCGGTGCTGCTCGCCGTGCTGGCCGACCTCCGCGCGCTGGCGGCGGTCGACCGCGACCTCGGCCGCTACACGCTGGCCGGCGGCGCCTCGATCTACCCGTTCGTGTGGAGCCTGCTGCTGGCGGCTCGGGACGAGGGGCTCGGCGGCGTGGTCACGACGATGGTGATCCGTCGCGAGCCCGAGGTGCGGGCGCTGCTCGGGGTGCCCGACGAGATGGCGATCGCGGCGGTGGTGGCGATGGGTCACCCGGTCCGTCAGCCGACGCGCCTGCGCCGTCGGTCGATCGCCGACTTCACGACCGTCGATCGCGTCGACGGCTCGCCCTTCGACGGCTGACGGAGCTCAGATCCCGAGGTCGACGAGCACCTCGGCGCCCGGGAGGCGACCGAGGGCCGCGCCGTCGAGCGCGAGCTTCGAGCGGCGCACGCCGCTGCCGACGATCACCGGCCCGGCGGTGGTGACCGCCGCGTCCACGAGCACCGGCCACTCCGGCGGCAGGCCGATCGGCGTGATGCCGCCGTACTCCATGCCCGACTGCTCGACCGCTTGGTCCATCGGCGCGAACGACGCCTTGCGGGCACCGAGGTGGCGACGGACGAGTCCGTTCACGTCGGCGCGCGTGGTGGCGAGGATCACGCACGCGGCGAGCCGGGTCTCGCCGGCTCGCTTCGCCGCGATGAGCACGCAGTTCGCGGACGCCTCCATCGGGATGTCGTAGCGCTCGCAACAGGCCGCGGTGTCGGCGAGGTCGGGGTCGATCTCGGCCACGGTGACCGACGGGCCGTCGGCCCAGGCGTCGAGCGCCGCGGCGACCGGCGGGCCGACGAGGTCCAGGCCATCTCGGTAGGGCAGCCAGGTGAGGGTTCCGAGCACTCGTTGCAGTCTGGTTGCTGGATGTCGGTCGACGGTGCAGGCCGATCGCGACCTGCCTAGGATCGCTGAGCAGCCTCCGGCCGAAGGCTTCCCCAGCGCTCACGGCCGGAGGCTGTTCTGGTTCTCCTCAGGCCACCTGCGGGCCGCGCAGCAGGCGGCCCGGCCGGGCCCCGGTGAACTCGTCGTCCTCCCGCACGACCTCGCCGCGGCACACCGTCCAGTGGTAGCCGCGCGATCCCTGCACGAAGCGGCGCGCTCCGGTCGGCAGGTCCCACGCCATGCGGGGCGGGTCGACCTCGAGCTGGTCCAGGTCGATGACGTTGAGGTCGGCCCGCAGCCCCGGCGCCACGAGGCCGCGGTCGAGCAACCCGTAGTGCTCGGCGGTCTGGCGGGTCTGGCGCCGCACGATCAGCGGCAGCGGCAGCTTCGGGCCCCGCACTCGGTCGCGCGTCCAGAAGGCGACCATGAACGTCGGCGTCGACCCGTCGCAGATGGAGCCGACGTGCGCGCCACCATCGGCCAGGCCCATGCGGGTCCGCGGGTGCTGGTGCAGCTCCCACAGCGGATCGAGGCTGCTGTCGCTGTAGTTGAACAGCGGGAAGTAGAGGAGACCCTGGCCGTCGTCCGCCAGGAGCTGGTCGTACGCGACCTCGGCGGGCGCCCGGCCTTCACGCGCGGCGATCGCCGCGACCGACTGGTCGGGGGGCGGCTCGTAGTCGGCCTCGCCGTTGAACGGGAACATCTTGTGCCAGCCGGTGGTGAGGAAGGTCGCGAACTCACCGAGATCCACCGGGTCCTCGCGCACGAGCGCGTCGCGCACCTCCGGCCGGCGCAGCGCCTCGACCCGCTCGGCCGGCGACATGAAGGCGAGCGGCCCCCACGACGGCTTCGCCGAGAACGGGTGGACGGTCGCCGACCACCCCATGAGCACGCCGACCGGGCGTCCGTGCACCTGGCCCCAGACGTCGAAGC
>JAFBAD010000038.1 GCA_019247975.1 Acidimicrobiia bacterium | reverse complement strand
CGAGCAGGCTCGGGTCCTCCTCCTCGGCCACCGCGGCCGGCAGGTGCTCGAGCGCCTCGATCAGATCGGTGCCCACACCGGCGGCCTCGCCGTGGCGGCCGAGGTCGTCGAGGATCTGCATGCGCCCCAGGTCGGTGCGCAACGCGGAGACGACCCGCCCGGCCGTGAGCCAGCTCGACCTCGCGTGGTCGATGAGCCCGAGGGCCGACGCGTACTCGCCTCGCTCCGCCAGGACGCGCGCTCGCACGTAGCTCGCGCGGGCGCACACCTCCGGCAGATCGCAGGCCCGTGCGGCGGCGTCGCAGAGCTCGGCCAACCCCTCGGCGACGCGGGGCCGATCGTGGACGAGCACCTCGATCTGCTGCACGACGTCCTCGAGGCCGGCCTCGTCGAACCAGCCGAGTGCGCGAAGCCGATCGAGTCGTTCGTGGAGGTCACCGGCCGACAGCGCGTCGAGCACCGCGTCGTCGAGCGTGGTGGCGATGTCGGTCACGAGAGGTCCAGCTCCACGCGCAGCGAGAACTGGCCGTTCGACGCGGTGAGCTGGTCGACGTGCGGCGGGACCTGCTCGAGCTGGAAGCGGCCGAGCGCGTCGCCGTCGACGGTCCGCACCTCCCACCCTGCTCCACGGGCGCTCGCCTCGAAGACGGGCGACGCCGCATCTGCGGACAGCACCTGGCCCTCGATGCGCAAGAGACCGGCGTCGCCCGGATGGATGTCGAGCACGAGGTCGCCCACCGACGAGGTGTATGCGAGGTGGATGACCTCGTCGCCGGACGGGCCACCGCGCATGCCTGCGGCTGCGACGTCGTGACGGCTGTCGAACAGCAGCGATCCGTGCACGTCCGCGATCGGGGTCGCGGCCTCGCGACTGGTCCGCGCCTGGAACTGCTGGTGGAGGCGCTGGCGGATGATCGGCGGTGGATCCTGGAGCGGCACCTCGGCGGCGGCGGCGGCGAAGCGGGCGAGCCACTCGACCGTCCCGCGCACGCGCGCGTCTCCTGCCTCGACCGCCTCCGCGACGGCCGCGGCCGTCGCCGGCTCGAGTCGGCCCTCGACCCAGTCGACGAGGGTCTCGAAGTCCGGCGGGACGAGCTCCGGGCTCACAGGTGCGGCCCGTCTTCACCGAGGGCGGTGCGCAGCCGTTGCAGGCACCGCGCCCGCATCGGTCCGATCGTCCCGATCGACCGACCCATGCGCCGGGCCACCTCCGCGTACGAAGGTGCCGTGGGGTCGAAGTACAGGTACGTGAGGAGCTCGCGACACGGCATCCCGGTCTCGTGCAGCGCCTGGTGGACCGCGACCACTCGCTCCCACCCGTCGAGGTCGTTCGAGCGCTCGGTCGGCTCTGCCAGCTCGAGCTGACGATCGTTGCTCCTGCGCACCCGCCACGCCTGCCTGCGACTCACGGTCATGAGCCACGAGGCGAGCTTCTCGTCCTCGCGCAAGCCGACGAGCGACTCGAGCAGGAACACGAACGTCGTCTGGGTGACGTCGCACGCGTCCTCACGCGACAGGCCGTTGCGCAGCGCGACGGAGAAGACGAGTCGCTCGTAGCGGGAGACGAGCTCGTCCCACGCGTCCGGGTCACCGTTGCGGCAGCCGGCGAGCAGCTCGGCATCAGAGGCGCGCGCGATCGCGGGGCGGGGGGACTCGACGTCACCGCCGAGGTCAGTCTCCGTGCCCACCTCTGCCTCCCAGCGCACCTGCTCGGTGGCATCCAAGCGGTCGACGGCGCGCGATGTCAAGGACAGAAGTTCCGTCTCGATGCATCAAACCGGGGTCGAGCGCGCACTGGTTGACGAGAGGGCAACTGGGCCCGCTGCTGGGAAGGGGACATGATCGACGTGAGAGGTTCTGACGTGGGCGGGGCGCGTGCGCGCACCCGTCGCAAGAGGGTGTTGGCCACCCTGCTGGTCACGGCGATCTGCGTGATCGTCCAGGGCGTCGGCATCGGCCCCGCCGGCGCCAACGCAGCGAACCCGAACCCGGACACGCACGGCACCGCGACCGTCAACCCCGACGGCACGGTCTCCGCCGACATCGGCGGGACGTGGGTCTTCGCGAAGCAGATCTGCTCGGGCCGCTACAGCACCACGTTCGGCGTCGACTGGTGGGGCCTCAGCGCGTCGCCGCTCCCGGCGAACAACTTCACGGTCACCAACGCGACCCAGGTCACGTCGCCAGGCGTCATCACCAGGGGGAGCTTCAACGCGACCGGGTCGATCAAGACCCCGAGCGGGCAGTACTTCCACGTCGGGCCGAAGTACTCGGGTGAGACCGTGCACCACACCGGCACGACCTGCGTGAACACGCCGACCGGGTCGACAGGGTCGTGGACGGCCTCGGCCACGTACCCGAGCATCGACGACATCCCGGCCAAGGTCTGCGTGAACATGTACGACCCGCACGGCAAGGAGGGCCAGGCGAGCGGGAGCGCGAACGACTACAGCCCGACCGCGGACCACGACAACTCGATCCAGACGAACAAGTTCGATCCCGCCGAAGGGGCCGGGTTCTGCGTCGCGCTCACGGTCATCGCACCCCTCACGCTGACCGTGAACAAGA